>JACMKH010000070.1 GCA_014380205.1 Sphingomonadaceae bacterium | reverse complement strand
CGCGCGAGGTGCCCGAGACCGCGCTCGCGGCCTCGTCATTGCGCGTCACCGCCGACCCCGCCGCGGCTCGCGGCGCCGACGTCTATATCGTCACCGTGCCGACCCCCGTCGACGCCGCCAACCGCCCCGATCTTTCCGCGCTGCTCGCCGCGACGCGTTCGGTCGCGGACATGATCGAGCCGCAGCGCGCGACGATCGTCGTTTACGAATCGACCGTCTATCCAGGCGTGACCGAGGATATCTGCGGCCCCGCGATCGAGGCGGCGGGGCTCGCGCGCGGGCGCGACTTCGTGCTCGGCTATTCGCCCGAGCGGATCAATCCGGGCGACCGCGAGCATTCGATCGACCGTATCGTCAAGGTGGTCGCGGGCGAGAGTCCCGAGGTCACGGCCACGCTCGCCGCGATCTACGGCGCGATCACCGAGGCCGGTGTATTCGAGGCCGCTTCGATCAAGGCCGCCGAAGCCGCCAAGGCCATCGAGAACGCGCAGCGCGACATCAACATCGCCTTCATGAACGAAGTCGCGCGGATTTCGGCCGGGATCGGCGTTTCGGTGTGGGACGTGCTCGCCGCCGCGCGCACCAAATGGAACTTCCTGCCCTTCGCGCCAGGCCTCGTCGGCGGCCACTGCATCGGTGTCGATCCCTATTATCTCGCGCATTGCGCCGAGGCGCTCGGCCACGACCCGCAGGTCATCCTCGCGGGCCGCGCGATCAACGACGCGATGGGGGCCTGGGTCGCCGACCAGCTCCACGAACGGCGCGGCGGTCGGCCCGGAAGCGCGCTCGTGCTCGGGCTGACCTTCAAGGAGGACGTGCCCGACTTGCGCAACTCCGGCGTCGCGTTCGTGATCGAGCGACTGCGCGCGCTCGGCCATAAAGTCACCGTCCACGATCCGCTCGCCGACCCCGAGGAGGCGATGCGCGAATACGGCGTCGCGCTCGCAACCGAGCTTCCCGAGACGCGCTTCGACCTCGTGCTCTGTGCGGTCCCCCACGCGCATTATCGCGAGCTGCCCGCCGAGCGCGTGACCGCACTGGCAGCTAAGGGCGGTTTGATCGCCGATCTGAAGGGAATCTGGCGTGATCGCGACTTCGGTTCGATCGAGCGCTGGACGCTATAGCCCGGCGAGAATGCGCTCGACGCGCGTCACATCCTCCGGCGTATCCACGCCCGGCCCGGTCGGCTCGACCTCGATCACGCGGATCTCGATGCCAGCCGCAAGGAAGCGGAGCTGCTCGAGCGATTCGGCGCACTCCTCGGCAGGAACGGTGAGCGTGGAAAAGGCGAGCAGCGCGGCGCGGCGATAGGCGTAGACGCCGAGGTGCTGGAAATAGCGCGCGACCGCGACATCGCGCGGATAGGGGATCGGCGCGCGACTGAAGTAGAGCGCGTTCCCTTGCGCGTCCCGCACGACTTTGACGCGGTTGGGGTTGGCAGCCTCCCCGGCGTCGATGGCGTGGCACAGGCTCGCGACCTCGACCGCGGGCTCGGCGCGCATCAGCGCGGCGAGCGCGGCGAGATCGGCGGGGCGGACGAGCGGCTCGTCGCCCTGGAGGTTGATCACGACATCGGCGTCGATCCGCGCCGCCGCCTCGGCGAGCCGATCGCTCCCGCTCAGGTGATCGCTGCGCGTCATCGCGACCTCGCCGCCGAAGCCTATGACGGCGTCGGCGATGCGCGGGTCGTCGGTCGCGACGATGACTGCGTCGATTCCGTCCGCCGCCGACGCCTTCTCCCAGACATGGGCGATCATCGGCTTGCCCGCGATCGGCGCGAGCGGCTTTCCCGGAAAGCGCGTCGATCCCCAGCGCGCCGGGATGATCGCGACGACCCTCATCGCGCGCGGACGGCCGCGTCGATCGCCTTGAGGCTCGCGAGCAGCTCGGGAAGCCAGGTGAAGGGGAGCATGTTGGGCCCGTCGCACGGCGCGCGGTCGGGATCGGGGTGCGCCTCCATGAACACGCCCGCGACGGCCCCCGTCGCGACCGCCGCGCGCGCGAGCGCGGGCGCGTG
>JACMKH010000069.1 GCA_014380205.1 Sphingomonadaceae bacterium | reverse complement strand
TCGACGCGCGCGTCCCGCCCCGCGCGCAGGTGGTATTCCAGTTCGAGGCGCGCGCCGAAGGCCAGCTCGCGCGCGCCGAGCGCGTCCGCGAGGAATTCGTGCGCGAGGCTGCGGTCGCCTGGTCGGACATACAGGCGCTCGAGGCGCAGCTCGACGCGCAGCAGCGCAGCTATATCGCGACGCGCCAGGCGCGAGACGTTCTGCTCGAGCGATTCATCTCGGCGCGCGGCACCTTGTTCGACGTGCTCGAGGCCGAGGAGGAATATTTCCAGTCGGCGGTTCTCCTCATCCAGACGATCACCGAGCTTGACGCGGCGCATTATGTGCTGCTCTCGCGCACCGGCAGGCTGCTCGACGCGCTGGCGGTCGATCCAACTCCGACGATGGGCGACGAATGAGAGAAGACAAGCTCATCGAGGAGCGCAAGCCGCGCTTCGGGAAATGGCTCGCCCAGCCGATGCTCGCCAACAAGCCGACCTATTTCAAGGTCGCGCTCGCGGCGGTGATGATCAACCTGTTCGGGCTGGCGAGCTCGCTGTTCACGATGACGGTCTACGACCGCGTCGTGCCGACCAACGCGCTGTCGTCGCTGGTGGCGCTGTCGATCGGGCTCGGCATCGTCATCATCTTCGATTTCATCCTGAGGACCTTGCGCGCCTATTTCATCGACATCGCGGGGGCGGACATCGACCGCGAGGTCGGCCACACGATCTTCCAGCAGCTGCTCGCGCTGCGGCTCGACCTCAAGCGCGGCTCGACCGGCGCGCTCGCCGGGCTGCTCCGCGAGCTCGAGACTTTGCGCGATTTCTTCGCCTCGGCGACGCTCACCGCGATCGTCGACGTGCCCTTCATCTTCGTCACCTTGCTCGTGATCTGGCTGCTCGGCGGGCCGGTGGTGATCGTGCCGCTGGTCATGCTCCCGCTCGTCATCGCGGTGGGCTATTTCACCCAGCCCGTGCTCGACAAGCTCGCGCGCCAGGCGATGGGCGAGGGGCTGCTCAAGCAGACCGTGCTGGTCGAGACGATCGGCGGGCTCGAGATGGTCAAATCGGCCAACGCCGGGCCGCTGCTCTCGGAGCGCTGGCTGCGCGCGATCGAGCATCACTCGGACTTCTCGCTGCGCCAGCGCCTCGTCGCGACGATCGGGGTCAATGTCGCGACCTCGGCGCAGATGATCTCCTATGCGGGCGTCGTCATCGTCGGCGTCAACATGATCCACAACCAGACGCTGACGATGGGCGGGCTGATCGCCTGCTCGATCCTCGCGGGGCGCGCGGTCGCGCCGCTCGGCCAGATCGCCTCGCTGCTCTCCCGCATCGCGATGACGCGCACCGCCTATCAGCAGATCAACGCGCTGATGGAGACTCCCGCCGAAGGACCCGGCGAGGCCGCGCTCAAGCTCGCCAAGGTCCACGGCAAGATCGAGTTCCGCAACGTCCATTTCCGCTATCCGGGGGCCAATGAGCGCGCGCTCGAGGGGGTCAATTTCACGATCAATCCCGGCGAGCACGTCGCGCTGCTCGGGCGCGTCGGATCGGGCAAATCGACCGTCGCCAAGCTGATCCTCGGGCTGTTCCCGCCCGAGGACGGGCTGGTGATGATCGACGGCACCGACCTGCGCCAGCTCGACCCGCAGATGACGCGCCGCCACATCGGCAGCGCGCTCCAGGAAAGCGTGCTGCTCTCGGGAACGGTGCGCGAGAATGTCGGGCTCGGGCGCGAGAATGTCGACGACGAGGAGCTGCTCCGCGCGACCCAGCTTTCGGGCACGCACCAGTTCATGGGGCAGATCGCCAACGGCTACGACCTGCGCCTCGCCGACCGCGGCGAAGGGCTTTCGGGCGGGCAGCGCCAGTCAATCGCGCTGGCGCGCGCGCTCGCGGGTAGCCCGCCGATCCTGCTGTTCGACGAGCCGACCAGCGCGATGGACGCGCAGACCGAGAACGGGCTGCTCGAGCGGCTGATGGGCGAGATCAAGGGGCGCACGCTCGTGCTGATCACGCACCGCCCGCCGATGCTTCGGCTGGTCGAGCGGATCATCCTGCTCGACACGGGCAAGGTCATCGCCGACGGTCCGCGCGACGACATCCTCCGGCGCCTCCAGCGCGGCAATTCGCCGGTCAGCGCGGGCGAGGGCGCCCAGCCGCAACAGCAGCAACAGGCCGCGCGCCCGCGAACGCC
>JACMKH010000008.1 GCA_014380205.1 Sphingomonadaceae bacterium | reverse complement strand
GCCGCGTCGCCGAGAACGAGGCTTTGTCGGTCGGCGGCCAGATCCGCGGCTCGGCGCAGAAGCTCAACCTCGTCGCCGGCCTGATCCGCGGCAAGAAGGCCGAAGAGGCGCTCAACATATTGAGCTTCTCGCCCAAGGCGATGGCGCGCGACGTGCGCAAGGTGCTCGCGAGCGCGATCGCCAACGCCGAGAACAACCACAATCTCGACGTCGACAGCCTCGTCGTCGCCGAGGCCAGCGTCGGCAAGAGCATCAGCATGAAGCGGTTCACGCCGCGCGCGCGCGGCCGGGCCAGCCGCATCGTCAAACCGTTCAGCCGCGTGCGCATCGTCGTCCGCGAGCAGCAGGAAGCGTAACATGGGTCAGAAGAGCAATCCGATCGGCCTCAGGCTGCAGATCAACCGGACCTGGGACAGCCGCTGGTTCGCCGAAGGGGCGGACTATGGCCGGCTCCTCCTCGAGGATCTGAAGATCCGCAAGTTCATCATCAAGGAGCTGCCGCAGGCGGCGATCTCCAAGGTGGTGATCGAGCGGCCGGCGAAATTGTGCCGCGTCTCCATCTATGCCGCGCGCCCGGGCGTGATCATCGGCAAGAAGGGCGCCGACATCGAGAAGCTCCGCAAGAAGCTCGGCGAGATGACCACCTCGGACGTGAGCTTGAACATCGTCGAGATCAGGAAGCCCGAGATCGACAGCCGGCTCGTCGCGCAAGGCGTCGCCGACCAGCTCGAGCGCCGGATCGCGTTCCGCCGGGCGATGAAGCGCGCGGTCCAGTCGGCGCTGCGCCTCGGCGCCGAGGGCATCCGCATCACCTGCTCAGGGAGGCTCGGCGGCGCCGAGATCGCCCGCACCGAATGGTATCGCGAAGGCCGGGTGCCGCTGCACACGCTTCGCGCCAACGTCGATTATGCCGAGGCGACCGCGCACACCGCTTACGGGGTCTGCGGCGTCAAGGTCTGGATCTTCAAGGGCGAGATTTTGGGCCACGATCCGCTCGCCCAGGACCGGCTGATGATGGAAGCGCAGACGTCCGGCGTCCGTCCGGCGCGCGACGACCGGCGCTAAGGAACAAGAGACATGCTGCAACCCAAACGCACCAAGTTCCGCAAGGCCCATAAGGGCCGCATCCATGGCGACGCCAAGGGCGGCACCTCGCTGAACTTCGGCGCCTATGGCCTCAAGGCCCTGGAGCCGGAGCGGATCACCGCGCGCCAGATCGAGGCGGCCCGCCGCGCGATCACCCGCCACATCAAGCGCCAGGGGCGCCTCTGGATCCGCATCTTCCCCGACGTGCCGGTCTCGTCCAAGCCCGCCGAGGTCCGCATGGGCTCAGGCAAGGGCTCGCCCGAATTCTGGGTCTGCCGGGTCAAGCCGGGTCGCATCCTGTTCGAGCTGGACGGCGTCCCCGGCCCGCTCGCCAAGGTCGCGTTCGAGCGCGCGGCCGAGAAGCTCCCGATCAAGACCAAGGTGATCGCGCGCCTTGGCGAATCCGTGCTCGAGGACGCATAGAGATGGCCCAGATCGACGACCTCAAGACCCGCAGCGACGACCAGCTCGTCGAGCAGCTGGCCGAGCTGAAGCGCGAGCAGTTCAACCTGCGCTTCCAGGCCGCGACCAACCAGATCGAGAAGCCGGTCCGGATCCGCGAGGTGCGCCGCACCATCGCCCGGATCCGGACGCTTCAGAACGAGCGTCTCCGCGTCGCCGCGGCGAACGACAAGGAGTAGACATGCCCAAGCGCGTCCTCACCGGCACCGTGGTGTCCGACAAGCCCGACAAGACCATCGTGGTCCGCGTCGAACGGCGGGTGAAGCACCCGCTCTACGGCAAGATCATCAAGCGGTCGAAAAAGTACCACGCCCATGACGCGGACAATGCGTTCAAGGAAGGCGAGACCGTCCGCATCGAGGAGACCAAGCCGATCTC
>JACMKH010000068.1 GCA_014380205.1 Sphingomonadaceae bacterium | reverse complement strand
GTCGCCGCCTTCGCGGCCGCCGCGCTCGCGCGCCTCCATCTGATCGTCGGCCATCTCCGATTCTTCCTCGGCGTCGCGCGCCTCCCGCCGCTGGCGACGGCGATCCTCCCGGCGGCCTTGGGCGGCCATCGCGCCGTCGCCTTGCATCGAGTCATTCCCGCCGTCCGCCTCCATCGCCGCGCCTTCGCGCTCCTTGGCGGCGCGGCGCGCCTGGCGGTATTCGGCGAAATGCTCGAAGAAATAGGTCGGCGTCATCGCCGAGGCGATCGCCGGCGGGCGCGCCTCAAAGCTCCCGAGCTGGCCAAGCAGCCACCCGCGCGGATCGGAGGGAACACGGTCGGTCGGCTTCGCACCGAGGCCGAAGCGATTGAGAGCGATTGCTTCGCGCATGATGGGGCGACTCCTCAGCGGCTGCCGCGCTTTCGCGGCTGCCGCATGAACCCGCCATGAAAGCCAGTGTTCCCTCGGCCGCTCTCTCCGAGCGGGCCGCATTTTTTTGCCGCACTGCAGCAAATTCAACTTGACTGATAGAAAAGGGGCGCTATTTGGGCGACTGCGTGCGGCAGGGGGCCGCGACGCTCTCCCCTGACATATTTCGGAGTGACACAATGAAGAAGCTTGGTTTTGCGGTTGCGGCCGCGAGCCTCGTCATGCTGGCCGGCTGCGAATCGCCCGCCACCAACGAGGCCGGCAACGACATGACGAACGACATGATGGTCAACGAGACCGACGACATGATGGCGAACGACATGATGGCCGACGACACGATGAACGAGATGGGCGACGACATGATGGCGAACGACACGATGTCGAACGACATGGTGGACGAGCCGATGGCCAACGAGGCCATGTAATCGGCCCTCCGCCGCTCGCGGCGGAGGCGAACAGAAAGGCGGGCCACCTGAATGGGCGGCCCGCCTTTTTTCATGGGCAATCGGACGTTTACGATTGCGCGTTAGGATAGCGCGCGATGCGAACGATCGCGCTGATCCTGATGCTGCTGCGGCCCGTCGCCGCGCATGCCGGCGACGTGACGCTGGCGTTGCGCACGGCGAACGGACGTCCGCTCGCCGACGCGGTGGTCACCGTGCACCCCGCGAATGGCGTCCCGCGCACGCCGATACGCTTTCCCTGGTCGTACGACGTCGTCCAGCAGAACCTCCAGTTCGTTCCCCATGTCCAGATCGTCCCGGTGGGCGCGACGGTGCGCTTTCCCAACCGCGACCGCGTCCGCCATCACGTCTATTCCTTCTCGCGACCCGCGCGCTTCGAGCTCAGGCTCTACGGCCGCGACGAGGCGCGCAGCTACACCTTCACCACCGAGGGCGCGGTCGCGATCGGCTGCAACATCCACGATCAGATGACCGGCTACATCAAGGTCGTCGACACGCCCTGGGCGGCGCGCTCGGACGCGCAGGGGCGCGTGCGCATCGCGAGCGTCCCCGGCGGCGCGGCGCGCGTGACGATCTGGCATCCGCGACTCCGCGGGCGCGAGAGTGAAAGCGTCTACAACGTGACCATCCCGGCAACCGGGACGTTCGCGCGGCAGGTGACGCTGGAAACGCGATAGCGCGCGATGTTTGCGCTCCGCTCCATCTCCGCCAAGCTCACGATTTTCTACGCGGCGCTGCTCGCGGGCGCTCTCGGCTTCGCACTGTTCGGCGCGCAGCGCGGGATCGAGCACCACGCTGAGAATGTGATTGCGCGGGAGATGACGGCCAGCGCGGCGGTTTTCGATCGTATTCTCACAATGCGCTCGCAGCAGCTCGGCGAGGCCGCGGCGGTGACCGCGTCGGACTTCGGCTTCCGCGAGGCCGTCGCGCTCGGCGACCGCGCGACGATGCTCTCGGCGCTCGACAACCTCAAGAACCGGCTCGACCTGCCCTTCGCGTTCATTGCGACGCTCGAGGGCGAGTTGATCGGCGCGGGCGGCGCGATCCCCACGGGCGAGCGCGAGGCGATCTGGACCGCGATCGACGGCGGGTCGCAGGGCGGCGTGCTGACGATCAACGACCAGGCGTTCGGCACCGTGGTCAGCGAGATTCGCACGCCCGATCTCGCGGGCTGGGTGGTGTTCGGCTATCGCGCCGACGATGAGGCGCTCGCCTCGCTCGCCGGAATGGGCTCGCTCGACGTGAGCGCGCGGATCGTCGACCGCGCCTCACTCGCGCCCGCGTTCCGCGACATCGCGCTCGAGGACGCGCGTCCGTACGAAGTCACCGAAGGCGGCGAGCGGCTACTGGTCAGCGCCAACCCGCTCGACAGCCTCGTCGAGGGCCGCGATCCCGTGCTGCTGCTGCGCTATTCGCTAAGCGCCGCGCTCGCGGGCTACGGCCCGATGCTGTGGAGCCTCGCGCTGATCGGCGGGGTGACGCTGCTGCTCACGCTGGCGGGCAGCTTCCTGCTCGCGCGCCACATCTCGCGCCCGATCAAGGCGCTCGCCGCGGCGACCCAACGCGTCAGCGGCGGCGACCATGCCGAGGTCAAGGTCGACAGCAGGGACGAGATCGGCGAGCTCGCGCAGAGCTTCAACCGGATGGTGGTCGCGATCGCCGAGCGCGAGCGCCAGATTTCGCATTTGGCTTTTCACGACGCGCTTACCGGCCTACCCAACCGCGCGCTGTTCCGCGAGCAGCTGGACCAGTCGCTGCGTCGCAAGGACGGCGACGGCGGCTGCGCGGTGCTTTGTATCGATCTCGACAACTTCAAGTCGGTCAACGACACGCTCGGTCATGCCGTGGGCGACAGACTGCTCGGCGCGATCGCGGCCGCCTATCGCGAGGCGCTTGATGGCGAGACGATCGCGCGGCTCAGCGCGGACGAGTTCGCGGCAATCGTCCATGGCGACGGCGAGGCGATCGAGGCCAAGGTGCGCGCGATCATCGCCGCCTCCGCGCGCAACTTCGAGATCGACGGCCACGCCATCGCGACGGGCGCGAGCATCGGCGTCGCGATCGCGCGCCAGGACGGCGACAGTGCCGACATGCTGCTCAAGAACGCCACGCTCGCGCTCCACCGCGCCAAGGAGGAGGGAAAGGGCAGCTACCGCTTCTTCGAGCCTCGCATGGACGCGCAGGCGCAGGAGCGCCGCCAGCTCGAGATCGACCTGCGCGAGGCGCTCGACCGCGGCGAGTTCGAGCTTCATTTCCAGCCGCTGTTCTGCCTCAACACCAACCGCGTGAGCTCGTTCGAAGCTTTGCTGCGCTGGAACCATCCCACGCGCGGGTTGACGCCCCCGGCCGAGTTCATCCCGCTCGCCGAGGCGACGGGGCTGATCGTGCCCATCGGCGAGTGGGTGCTCCACGAGGCGTGCCGGATCGCCGCCACGTGGGACGAGCCGCTGCCGGTCGCGGTCAACGTCTCGGCGGTCCAGTTCCGCAACCCCGGGCTCGTCAGCGTCGTCTTTCAGGCGCTCGCGCGGAGCGGGATCGCGCCCGGCCGGCTCGAGCTCGAGATCACCGAATCGCTGTTCATCGAGAACGCCGCCGAGACGATCGAGATGCTCCATCAGGTCCACCGGCTCGGCGTGCGGATCGCGCTCGACGATTTCGGCACGGGCTATTCGTCGCTCGCCTATCTGCGCCGCTTCCCCTTCGACAAGATCAAGATCGATCGCAGCTTTATCGTCGATCTGCTGACGAGCGACGGCGCCAGCGCGATCGTCCGCTCGATCACCGCGCTCGCCGCGGCGCTCGGCATGGAGACCACCGCCGAGGGCGTCGAGGAGAGCGGCCAGGTCGACGTGCTCCGCGCACAGGGCTGCACACACATCCAGGGCTTCCTGTTCAGCAAGCCCGTCGCGGCGAGCGAGGTGCCTAAGCTGATCGGAGCGATCGGCGAGCGGCGCGCGGCCTGACTTTCAGCTTTTCAAAAACGCCTCCACCGCCCCCAGCAGCCGCTTCGTCGCTGGATCGCGGCCCAGCATGAGGTGGCTGTCGGTGTCGAGCGTGACCAGCGAGGCGCCGGGGATACGCGCGGCGAGCTCGATGCCGTGCTCGATCGGCACGCGATGGTCATCGCGCGCGTGGAGCACCAGGGTTGGGGCGCGGACCTCGGTAAGCCGGTGCCGCACGTCGAGATCGGCGAAGACGCGCAGGAAGCGCGCGGCGTTTTCGGCGTTCGCCGTGCGGCGCTGGAAATCGTTGAACCAGGTGATCTCCTCGGGGGTCGCGCTGGGCATGAAGGTCTGCGAGAAGATCTGGCGGTAGATCGGGCTGTCTTGGCCCCAGCCGTGCTCGACGAGCGTGATCACCGCCTCGCGCTCCTCAGCCTCGAATTCGCTCGACCAGTGCCGCCAGCCCGAGGCGTAGCCGCCGAGCAGGATGAGCTTCGAGACGCGCTCGGGATGGCGCGCGGCATATTCGATCGAGACGGCGCAACCCTGCGAGATGCCGAACAGCGGAAAGCGCCTGAGCCCGACCGTGTCGACCACGGTCTCGAGATCGGCGACGAAGGCGTCGAACGACAGATCCTCGACGTCCCATTGCGAAAGGCCGTTGCCGCGCTCGTCGTAGCGCACGAAGCTGTTGTGCTCGGAGACGGTCTCGAACAGCTCGCCCCACAGCGGGCTGTGCCAGTCGAGCTCGAGATGGTTGAGCCAGTTGGCGGTCTTGACCAGCGGCGGCCCCTCGCCGGTCACCGCATAGGCGATCCGCGCGCCGTCCTCGGCGATGCAGTAGCGCACCTGCTGATGATAGCGGTGGCGCGGCGTCGGGCGCTCGGCGGGCGGAGGCGGCGGCTCGGGCGCGATCTCGGCTACGCCGAGCGCCTCGGCCTCAACATGGAAGCGGTGGCGCTCGGCGGCGGAGAAACGCTCGCTCTCGGCGGC
>JACMKH010000067.1 GCA_014380205.1 Sphingomonadaceae bacterium | reverse complement strand
GGCGGCGGGCTACGCGCGCAACGGCGAGGATGTGCGGATCGATGTGCTGCTGATCGCGCGGGGGAGGTGGCCGCGGCATCTGATCAACGTCTGGCATGGGTGACAATCCCCTCCCCCGCCCCTAAGCCCGCCGCCAGCAGGAGACGCGCATGCCGCTCAGGGTCGCGGTCCAGATGGACCCCATCGAGACGATCAATATCGCGGGCGATTCGACCTTCGCGGTCATGCTCGCGGGGCAGGCGCGCGGGCACCAGCTGTGGCATTACACCGCCGACGCGCTGAGCTGGGCCGAGGAGCGGCTCTGGACGATGGGCTATCCGGTGACGGTCCAGCGCGTCGCGGGGGACCATTACCGCCTCGGCGAGCCCGAAATCCTCGATCTCGGGCGCGATGTCGATGTCGTGCTGATGCGCCAGGATCCACCCTTCGACCTCGGCTACATCACCGCCACCCACCTGCTCGAGCGGATCCAGGGGGAGACGCTTGTCGTCAATGATCCGGCCAGCGT
Source organism: Sphingomonadaceae bacterium (assembly GCA_014380205.1). Taxonomy (GTDB): domain Bacteria; phylum Pseudomonadota; class Alphaproteobacteria; order Sphingomonadales; family Sphingomonadaceae; genus Parasphingopyxis. The sequence continues at coordinate 4,152 of JACMKH010000067.1, read as the reverse complement.
GCGCAACGCGCCCGAAAAGGTGTGGGTGCTCGATTTTGCTCGCTTCATGCCGCCGACCGCGATCACGCGCTCGCTCGGGCTCGCCCGCAAGTTCCTCGAGGAGCACAAGGAGATCGTCGTCAAGCCGCTGCACGGAAATGGCGGCAAGGCGGTGTTCAAGGTGGGCAGCGACGGCCAAAATCTCGCCTCGCTGATCGAGGTCTTCAACACCGCCTGGCGCGAGCCGCACGTCGTCCAAGCCTACCTTCCAAGCGTCGCCGAGGGCGACAAGCGCATCGTCTTCGTCGACGGCGAGGTCGTCGGCGCGATCAACCGCATCCCCGGCGCGGGCGAGATCCGCTCCAACCTCGCGCTCGGCGGCAAGGCGGCGAAGACCGAGCTCACCCAGCGCGAGGAGGAGATTTGCGCTGCGATCGGCCCCGAACTCAGGCGGCGCGGCCTGCTCTTCGTGGGCATCGACGTGATCGGCGGCGAATGGCTCACCGAGATCAACGTCACCTCGCCCACCGGGATCGTCGCGATCGACGCGTTCAACGGCACCGACACGGGCGCCAAAATCTGGGACGCGATCGAGGCCAGGCTCCCGGCGTGAGCGACTGGATCGGCAACCTCATCGAGCAGTCGAGCTACCTCGGCGTCGCGCTGCTGATGCTGCTCGAGACAGTTTTTCCGCCGATCCCCTCCGAAGTGATCATGGCCTACGCTGGCCTCAAGGCGTCCGAGGGATCGATGACCTTGTGGGGCGCGATCGCGGCGGGGACGGCGGGCGCGATGGCGGGCAACATCTTCTGGTATTGGGTGGCGCGCGTGATCGGCGTCGAGCGCATCATGCCGCTCGCCGACCGCTACGGCCGCTGGCTCACGGTCGATGCCAAGGAGCTGAGGCTTGCTGATGATTTCTTCGACCGTTACGACCGCTGGTTCGTGCTGTTCGGCCGGATGGTCCCGACGATCCGCTCGCTGGTCTCGATCCCCGCGGGGCTGTTCGGGATGCGCTGGAGGACCTTTCTGCTATTCTCGACGATCGGCACGGCAGGATGGACCGCGGGGCTGGCGATCGCGGGCTATGCGCTCGGGCGGCAGTTCGAGGACGTCGAACGGTATCTGGGGCCGATCTCGATGGCGGTGATTGGGCTGCTCGTGCTGATCTACCTCTGGCGCGTGATCACCTGGAAGCCGAGGGCCTAGCCGGACGTTTCGAACTCCAGAATCACCTGATCGGTCTGCAAGCTTTCGCCCGGCGCCGTGAGCACCTTCGCCACCGTCCCCGCCTTCTCGGCGCGCAGGATGTTCTCCATCTTCATCGCCTCGACCACCGCGAGCGGCTGCCCGGCCTCAACCTTGTCGCCCTCGCCGACGTGGAGCGCGGTGACTAGGCCGGGCATGGGGCAGATCAGGAAGCGCGACATATCGGGCGGCGTCTTCTCGATCATGTGCGCGGTGAGCGCGGCGATATGCTCGGGGAGGACGCGGACCTCGCGCGTCGCGCCGCGCGCGGTGAGCCGCCAGCCGCTGACCACGCGCCGGACCTGGGCGGTGATCGGCTCGTCGTCGATCATCGCCCAGATCAGGCGCTGGCCGGGCTTCCAGCGCGTGACAATATCGAGCGGCGGCTCGTTGTCGTCGAGATTGACCAGCAGCCCGCCCTCATAGCCTTCGACCGAGGCCTCGAAGCGCGCGTCGCCGATGGTCAGGACGCGGCGGGTCGAGAGCGAAGGGCGACCGCTGAGCTGGCCGTCGATCTCGCTTTGACGGAAGCTCTGCTCGAGATCGACGACGATCGCGATCGCGGCGAGCTTGCGGATCAGCGCGTCCGACGCGGGCGCGCCGGCGAAGCCCTCGGGATATTCCTCGGCGATGAACCCCGTGGTGATGTCTCCCGCGCGGAAGCGCGGGTGCTGCATGATCGCCGAGAGGAAATCCACATTGTGCCCGAGGCCCTCGATCTCGAAGCGGTCGAGCGCGGCGATCTGCACGTCGATCGCGGCCTCGCGCGTCGGCGCCCAGGTGATCAGCTTGGCGATCATCGGGTCGTAGAACATCGAGACCTCGCCGCCCTCCTCGACGCCGTCGTCGACGCGGACCTTCGTGTCCCTCTCCCCTTTAGGGGAGGGGCTTCTGTATCGGACGAGCCTTCCCGTGCTTGGCAAGAACCCCCGATACGGATCCTCCGCGTACACCCGGTTCTCGATCGACCACCCCTTGATCCCGATCTCCTCCTGCCCGAACCCCAGCTTCTCCCCCGCCGCCACACGGATCATCTGCTCGACGAGATCGAGCCCGGTGATCATCTCGGTCACCGGATGCTCGACCTGGAGCCGCGTGTTCATCTCGAGGAAGTAGAAGCTCTTGTCCGCGCCGACGATGAGCTCGACCGTGCCCGCGCTGTAATAGCCGACCGCGCGCGCGAGCGCGACCGCCTGCTCGCCCATTGCGCGGCGCATCTCGGGATCGACGAAGGGCGAAGGCGCCTCCTCGACGACCTTCTGGTGGCGCCGCTGGATCGAGCATTCTCGCTCGTTCAAGTAGACGATGTTGCCGTGCCGGTCGCCGAGCAGCTGGATCTCGATGTGGCGCGGCGATTCGACGAACTTCTCGATGAACACGCGATCGTCGCCGAAGCTCGCCAGCCCCTCGCGCTTGGTCGCCTCGAAGCCCTCGCGCACGTCCTTCTCGGACCACGCGAGCCGCATCCCCTTGCCGCCCCCGCCCGCAGAGGCCTTCATCATCACCGGATAACCGATCCCGCCTGCGATCTCGACCGCGTGATCGGTCGAGTCGATCTCGCCGACGAAGCCCGGGACGACGCTGACCCCCGCCTCCCGCGCGAGCTTCTTCGACTCGATCTTGTCCCCCATCGCCGCGATCGCCTCGGGCGGCGGCCCGATGAACGCGATTCCCGCCTCGGCGCACGCCCGCGCGAAGCTCTCGCGCTCGGAAAGGAAGCCATAGCCCGGATGGATCGCCTCGGCGCCGGTCTCCTGCGCCGCAAGCAGGATCAGGTCGCTCCTGAGATAGCTCTCCCCCGCCGGCGGCGGCCCCAGCCGCACCGCCTCGTCCGCCATCGCGACATGCGGCGAACGCGCGTCGGCATCCGAATAAACCGCGACCGTCGCGATCCCCATCCGCCGCGCGGTGCGGACGACGCGGCACGCGATCTCGCCGCGATTGGCGATCAGGATTTTTGAGAACATCAATCGTCCTGTTTTTCTGATTGGGCTCTCGCGACCAGCATCAGCTTTCGATGCAACCAACGGAACGTCAAAAGGCATAGCACGCCATAAACCGCGGCCGGCAGGATACCGATGAGCCCAACGATCCACGCCGAGGGCGCTTCCGGCGCATTCCATATCGTGCGCAATCCATGATACTGAACGGTTGAGGCGACCATCCAGAAGACGGCGGATACAACCGCGAATCCGATGGATACGACATGCACGATCCTCACTCGGCCGCCTCCTCAAGCGGCGGCATGTTGTGCCCAAGCAGCTTGAGCACCTCGCCCGCCGCCTCGACCAGATTCGTCCCCGGGCCGAAGATCGCCTGTACCCCCGCTTCGCGCAGGAAATCGTAATCCTGCGGCGGGATCACGCCGCCGGCGACGACCTTGATGTCGGCGCGGCCCGCGTCGCGGAGCTGCTGAATGAGCGCGGGAATCAGCGTCTTGTGCCCGGCCGCGAGGCTCGACGCGCCGACCACGTCGACGTCCCTAGCGATCGCGTCGTGCGCGGCCTCCTCGGGGGTCTGGAACAGCGGGCCGGGGATCACCTCGAAGCCGAGATCGGCGAAGGCCGAGGCGACGAGATTGGCGCCGCGATCGTGCCCGTCCTGGCCCATCTTGGCGACCATCAGCCGCGGCTTGCGGCCGAGCCGGCGCTCGATCGCCGAGACACCGTCGCCCGCACGCAGCCAGCGCGGGTCGCCCTCATAGGCACCGCCATAGACGCCGCTGACCGGCGTCGGCACGGTGTCATAGCGGCCGAACACTTCCTCCATCGCGAGGCTGATCTCGCCGAGCGTGCAGCGCGCGCGGGCGCATTCGATGGCGTGGGCGAGGTGGTTGCTTTCTAAATCCTCCCCGGAACGGGGAGGGGGACTGCCAGCCGGAGGCTGGTGGTGGAGGGGCTTCTCCCCAAGCGAATCGCCGCGAGG
>JACMKH010000498.1 GCA_014380205.1 Sphingomonadaceae bacterium | reverse complement strand
GGCGCACAGGCCGGCAACCTTGGGCGGCAGCTCGAGCCCGTCGAGCCGATGCGCGAGGCTCCCCATCAGCTGCTCGGCGCGCGCTATCGCGATCAGCGCCGTCCAGCCCACCGCGTCGAGCGCGCGCGTCGATTCGGGATGAGCGAGCGCGCGGACGAGGAGGCACGCCTCGCTCATCGCTCCCACTCAGCCCACGCACGCTCGACCATCGCCACCGCTGTATCGGTATTGGGATAGTCAATCGCGCGCGCGGGAATCTCCCGGACGAAGCCGGTCAGAGCATCGAACGCGGCTTCGCCGAGCGCGACATAGTTGGTCGACGCCTGCGTCAGCCGCACGAACACCTCCGCCTGGCCAATCTCGCGCGTCTCCGCCTCGAAGCCGTAGCGCGGGAACAGCAGCAGCGCCGGCCGCGCGGGCTCGGTCATGCGCGCGATCGCGTCGTCGCGCGGCCGCAGATGCCGGATCGCGCCCTTGGGCGTGTCCTCCATCAGCGGACCGAACCGATCGGCGGCGACATCCCCGAATAGCCCGACGGCCTCGTTCTTGAGACTCACCGCGCGCGGGAAGGCGTGGACGAGCCCGGTGGCCATCTCGAGCAGCGCGAACTCGTCGCCCATCAGCCGCCAGCCGCGCTCGCCGAGCAACGCGGCGAGCGTCGACTTGCCCGCGCCCGAGACGCCGGTCATCAAGAGCGCCCTCCCCTCGCGCTCGACCGCCGCGGCGTGGAGCAGTAGGAAGCGGCGCTGGCCGAGCGCCATCTGGAGGTTCATCCCCATCTCGGCGGCGAGCAGCCCATGCGCCAGCGCGAGCGGAGCTGCGTCGGGCAGGATGAAATCGCCACCGATGAAGATCGAGGGTTTGACGAAGCGCCGCCATGGCTTGGCCGGCTCGAGCCGCACGGTGAAATCGGGAATGGCGGGCGCGGGATAGCCGCGATAGAGAGCGCGCAGCTCATCGATCGGCCGCTTCCACGCCGACCCGATGCGTAAGCCCACCGGCCCCACCTGCAGCGCGAGCGCATGCCTCACGCCCGCCACACCAGCCCGGCGGCCTCAAGTTCGGCGAGCCGCGCCTCGGCTTCGGCGCGTGCGTCCGAGTCAGCTTCGATATCGTGATTGCGCGCCAGCCGCTCGAGCAGCGCTTCCGCATCGGCCTGCCCCTCCCCAAGCGCATCGAGCAGCTCGGGCGCGGGTGGCGCGAGGATGTGGGTGAGCCCCGACGGCCGGTGATAGACCAGCGTGAGCCCCTCGATCTCCACCGCGCGCCGCGCGGTCGGCGGATCGGCGCGATAGACGGGGTCTGTCATGGCGTGGCGGGCTAGATCAGCCCCTCGGCATCTGCAACGATGCGTAGCAGGTGAAGCCGCTCATCCCCGCCTGGAGGCGGCGGACGTAATTGGTGTAGGCTTGGCTCTGGCTGTAGCCGTATCCGGGCAGCGGACGGCCGCGCATCGCGTTCTTGACGTCTTCGCCGCGCAATGGCCGGCCTGGCGGCGGGAAGGCGCCGGGCGTGCCGGGCGAAACCACCCGGCCGTCGGGCGCGACATATTGGCCGCTACGCCCCGGATCGGGCACGGGGATCTGGCAGTTGAGCACCGATCCTGCGGTCTGCGCGAGCGCGGGCCGGATCGTCACCACGCTCGACGCCGCGACCGCGCCGAGCATGAGCACCGTGCGCCGGCTCGGCACGGGGTTCGCCTCGGGCTTAGCCGGCGGCTGGTTCTCCTCGCTCATCTCGTCTCCATGCGCGGATAAGCCTTACCATATCGGTAAGGCGGCGAAGCCCCGCGGGCGCGAGCGTCGCGCCGGACCTGTAGCACAGGCTCACGCGCGCGGCATCAGCGCTTTTGAAATGTTTACCACGATTGACCGATCGCGCGCGGGCCAGGCGGTGAGCGGGCCGGGCCGATTCATTTGCGACTTGGTGAACATAATCGCGCGCGCGACCGTTTGTCCCTCATGCGGGACATTCGCCGGCGCGAAGCCGGCGCAGGAGAATGACGATGAAACGGATTATTCTTATCGCGGCGCTGCTCAGCGGCGGCGCGGCGATCGCGCAGATGGAGCCGGTCGATCCGGCGGACCCGATAACCGCCGACGAGCAGACTATGCCCGATCCTCAGGGCATGCCGACGGCCCCGGACCTGGCCACGACCCCCGACCCGGCGCCGATCGCAGCGCCCGCGCCGCAGGCGAGCGCGCCGACGGGCACCCCCTCGGACGTCGCTCCGACGCCCGGCGACACTTTGCAATCGGGCGTGGGCGGCCCTGCCGACGACGATGTCGTCGCGCAGCGGCTCGACACCTATCAGCCCGTTCAGCGCGCCGACTACCCGACCTGTTCGGCGACCGTCACCGACAATTGCGTCCAGCGCAACGATCCGGGCGGCAACGGCGCGTAGCTTGCGCCGCGCCGCAATCGCCGCTCTTCGCGTCTTGCTTCCGCCCGACTGACCGGAGGCGGGGCGCGGAGTCGATCCGCGCCGCTCAGCAGGGATCGATTCTGTGTCGAAACGGTTTGACATTTGCGAGCCGCCCCGGATGTGCAGGGAGCGGACCGAATACGGCGCGAGCCGGGCACGAAAGGAGAGGAAGATGATAGGGAAAATTCTGGTCGGTGCGTTCCTCGCGAGCGGCGCGGCTGTGGCGATGGCGCAACCGGCCTCGCCGCCCCCCAGTCCGGGCACGTATGTACCGCGTCCGAGCGGGAACACCGTCGACAATTATGACGCCGCCTCGGGGCCGCACGGCGTGACCCAGCAAGGCACGGTCCCCAACGGGCAGTCCTCGGGCGCTACGAGCGACCATCCGCCCTGTTCGGCGACGATTACCGACGGATGTCTTCAGACTTACGAGCGCGGACGCGAGCCCGGCCAAAGCTGATAACGGCAGCAGGGAAAAGGCGGCGGGCGTCCTGCGCGCCACCTTTTTGCTTGCCCGGCCGGGGTTGAGGCCAGCCGCCGTATTACTGTGTTGCTATAGCAATACGCTCGTGCTAGGTCGCACCCGATAGCGAGAATCGGGAGACCTAGAATGTACAGCGAGAGCGACCTCGAGGCGGCGGTGGCGGCCGGAGTGATGACCGACGCGGATGCCCTGCGCTTCAGGAATTTCATGGCCGAGAGCCGGTCTACCACGCTCGTCGACGAGGAGCATTTCCGCCTCGTTAGCGGCTTTAACGACATTTTCGTGGCGATCGCTAGCGTGCTGCTGTTCGTGGCGCTCGCGTGGCTTGGCGGCGACGTTCAGCCCTGGCTCGGCGCGGCGCTGGTCGCGGGCGCGGCTTGGGGACTCGCCGAGTTCTTCACCCTCAAGCGCCGCATGGCCTTCCCCTCGATCCTGCTGCTGCTCGCCTTCGTCGGCGGCGTCGGCGCGACCGTGCTGACCGCGTTGGTCGGGCCCGAGGGCAATCTCGGCCCCGGCGACGAGACGCGAATTTCGGTCTATGTCGCGATCTCCGGCATCGCCGGTCTTGCCGCGGCGTTCGCGCATTGGCGGCGCTTCCGCGTTCCCATCACGGTCGCGGCGGGCGCGGCGGCGTGCGTCGCGGCGATCGTCG
>JACMKH010000066.1 GCA_014380205.1 Sphingomonadaceae bacterium | reverse complement strand
GGAGTCAGACGTGTGGTCTCGTCCGCCCGTCTCGAGCGAGCGCCCGCGCCCCGCGCCGACGCCGCCCAGCGCAGAGACGCGCGAATGCTACGCGGGGCTGAATCGAGCGGGGGTCGAGTACAGCCGGCTGCCGGTGCGCGATTTCGGCGGTGGCTGCGTCGCGCGCGATGCGCTCCAGCTCCGCCAGGTGGGGACGCCGACGCGCAACCTCGGCGCGATGACCTGCCCGCTCGCCGCCGCCTATGCGCGCTGGACGCGCGAAGTCCTCCAGCCCGCCGCGCAGCGCCATTTCGGCGGCCAAGTCACGCTGGTCGAGACGATGGGAACCTACAGCTGCCGCCGCACCGCGGGGACGGGGCGGCTTTCGGAGCATGGCACGGCGAACGCGGTCGACATCGGCGGCTTCACCATCGACGGCGAACGGCGGATTACCGTGCTCGCGGGCTGGAACGACGACGATTCGCGCGTGCGTCAGTTCCTCCGCGATCTCCACGCGGGCGGCTGCCGGACCTTCAGCATCGTGCTCGGGCCCGACGCCAACGCCGACCACCGCGACCATTTCCACTTCGATATGGGATCGAGGGGGCCGTATTGTAGATAGCTCCTTCCCGGAACGGGGAGGATTATCGCGCCAGAAAGCTCTCGATCGCCCCCGTCACCGCCTCGGGCGCTTCCCACGTCACGAAATGCCCAGAGCCCTGGACCTTCACCAGGGTCAGATCCTCGATCACCTCGTCGAGCCCCTCGATCTGCCCCGCCAGCAGCGCCGTATCCTCCATCCCCCAGATCACCAGCACGGGCATCCGCAGCATCGGAAACGGCGCGTCGAGGATCGCCGGCCGCTCGACCTTGTCCTCGGGAGCGGGCACCTCGATCCGCGCGGCGCGATACCAGTTGAGCATCGCGATCGGCGCGCCGGTCTCGGCCCAGTCGCGGAAATAGATTGCGCGCTCCTCGTCGGCGAGCGCGGGCGCCTTGTTCCAGTTGAGCACTTTCGCGAGGAAGGGCGCGAGCCCATGCTCGGCGATGAAAGCGTCGTGCGACGTATCGCGGAACGCGCGCATATACTGCGAGGCCGCGCGCTGCTCGCGGTCCTCCCACAGCGCGCGCTGGAAGATCAGCGGGTGCGGCGCGTTGGCGATGATCAGCCGCTCGATCCGGGCGGGCGCGCCGATCGCCGCGCCCCAGGCGATCGCGCCGCCCCAGTCGTGGCCCGCGAGGGTGAAGCTGTCGATGCCGAGTGCGTCGGCGAGCGCGAAAATGTCGGCGATGAGCTTGTCGCTGGTGTAATTCTCGACGCCCTCGGGCTTTTCCGACCGGGCGAAGCCGCGCTGGTCGGGCGCGACGCAGTAATAGCGGTCCGACAGCGCGGCGATCTGCTCGCGCCAGGTGCGGTGCGATTCGGGGAAGCCGTGGAGGAAGATGATCGGATCGCCGCGCTCGGGCCCGGCGGTCGCGACGTTGAGCGCGACGCCCGTGGCGAGATCGACGCGGCGCTGTTCGAATTCCCGCATGGCCGGGCCTTCCCCCAAGGGGTCCGGCAATGCAAGAGGAGATCATGGCGGAGGCGAAGCATATCGGCATCCTGATGCACAGCGCCGAAGGCGCGCTGCTTTGTCATCGCACGGCGGTTCACGAGGGCATCCGCCGGATGGGGCCGCACAATCATCCGAAGATCACCATGTCGGGCCGTGCGATGCGCCATGCGCTGGCGGCCTGGGAGGCGGGAGATCACGCATCGATCCGCGCGCTTTTTGCCGAGGACGCCGAGGCGCTGGCCGCCGCCGGCTGCGACTTTTTCGTCCTGCCCGACAACAGCGCGCACATCGCGCTCGAGGCCGCCGGCGATCCGCTGCCGCTGCCCTGCCTGCACATCGGCGAGGTGGTCGGCGATATCGCCGCGGAGCGGGGCTTCGCGAAGGTCGGCGTGCTCGGCACGCGCTGGACGATGATGGGGCCGGTCTATGCCGGGGCTTTCGAGCGGCGCGGTATCGGCTGGACGACGCCCGAAGCGGCGACGCAGGATCGGCTGCACGATATCATCATGGACGAGCTGTGCCTCGGCCGCTTCGAGCGCGAGTCAATCGCTTTCTACGAGCGTGCGATCGAGGGGCTCGCGGAGGCGGGTTGCGACGCCGTCGCGCTGGTCTGCACCGAAATTCCACTGATCATCAGCGAAGAGAATTCGGCGCTGCCGGTGCTCGATTCGACCCGCCTGCTCGCGGTGGCGGCCGTCGACGTTGCGCTGGGCGAGCGGCCCATGCCGAGCTGGCGAGGCGGGCCGGTGGGCGGCTAACCTTTGCGTCCTATGGATAGCTCACCGTCTTGGGCCGGCCGGTCGGGAACGGGATGCTCTCCTCGCTGTCGCCCGGGATGAGCGGGAAGCGCTCGGCCTTCCAGTCCGCGACCGCCTGGTCGATCCGCTCGCGGCGCGACGCGACGAAGTTCCAGTAGACGTGGCGCGAGCTCGCGAACGCCTCGCCGCCGCAGAGCATGACGCGGCCACCGCGCGCGCTGCGCAAGGTCGCGTCGACGCCGGGGCGGAGGACATACAGCCGCTCGCGCGCGAGCGCGACGCCATCCAGGGCCACCTCGCCCTCGATCACATAGAGCGCGCGCTCGTCGGCCTCGGCGTCGATCGGGATCGCGCCGCCCGGATCGAGCCGGATGTCGACGTAGATCGTCCCCGCATAGGTGGTGACGGGCGCGGTCTCGCCCCACAGCGTCCCCATGATGATCCGCGCCTCGGCGCCATCGCCGCCGCACATCGGCAGCGTATCTTTCGGTACATGCTCGAACGCGGGCTCGGCCTCCTCGTCGGCCTCGGGGAGCGCGAGCCAGGTCTGGATCGCGAACAGCTCGGTCTCGCCGTGCCGGTCGGCCTGCGGCGAGCGCTCCGAATGGACGATGCCGCGCCCCGCCGTCATCAGATTGACCGCACCGGGCTCGATCACCTGGACCGAGCCGATCGAATCGCGATGCTCGAAGCGGCCGCTGAGCATATAGGTGACCGTCGCGAGGCAGACATGCGGGTGCGGGCGCACGTCGATGCCGTTGCCGGGCGCGAGCGTCGCCGGCCCCGCTTGGTCGAAGAACACGAACGGCCCCACCATCGTCCGCTCGCGCGCGGGGAGCGCGCGATAGACCTTAAAGTCGCCGAGATCGTGGCTGACCGGCGCGATGGTCTGGAAAATGGGATCGGGGGTCATGCTTCGCCCGGCGCTCGGGCCCGGATAACGAGCGCATGGACGCGTTCGGCGAGCAAATCGGCGAGCGCATGGTTGACGAGGCGCTGGCGCTCGACGCGGCCGAGGCCCGCGAATTGCTCGCTGACGATCTCGACGCTGAAGTGCGATTCACCGCGCGGGTCGTGGCCGGCGTGGCCGCGATGCTGCTCGCTGTCGTCGGTGACGACGAGATGCGACGGGGCGAGCCCCTCGGCGAGGCGGCGCTCGATTTCGGCGGCAACCGGGGCTTTCGATTCGTCGATCATGCGAACTATATAGGCGGTTTGTTGAACGGGGAGCCAGCGTGGCCGACGAGGATCCGAGAATGCGCCGCACGGGCGACCGTTTCCATGGCAGGGTCCATGGCGCGGCGCCGGCTTGCGCGTATCCGGGGTGCGCCGAGCCGGGCGAGTTCCGCGCGCCGGGGCGCGGCCATCGGCGGCATGGGTTCGATGGCCCCGGGGACTATCGCTGGCTTTGTCTCGATCATGTCCGCGAGTTCAACGCGGGCTATAATTTCTTCGCCGGGATGAGCACGGACGAGATTTACGAGGCGCAGCGGCCCTATGCGGGGTGGGAGCGCGAGACGCGGGCCTTCGCCGCGAATGGCGCGGACCGCCCGCCGCGCTGGGCCGACTTCGCCGATCCGCTCGACGCGATCAGCGCGCGCTTCCGCGAG
>JACMKH010000497.1 GCA_014380205.1 Sphingomonadaceae bacterium | reverse complement strand
GCGGCTATGGGCTCACCGCCGGCAATCTCCCAGCGCTCCCGGGACAGCTCGCCCAAAGCGCGCGCGGCATCCCCGTCGACCGCCATGGTGGCGTCGTGCCAGGGGCAGTAGCGGCGGCGCGTGGTCGGCCGCCTGCGCCGCTTGTCGCCGTCCTTGTGCGCCCGCGTGTCCCAGCGCGCCGCAGTCATGTCGATGCCGCCGCAAAACGCCAGCGCGTCGTCGATCACCACGATTTTCTGGTGATGGCTGGCGCCGAACGGATGGGCGCCGTCGAGCTTGAAGAAAATCTGCCTGCTCTTCGCCCAGCGCATCAGCCGGAAGATGGTCGTGCCGCGCCCCAACAGCTTGAGCGCGCCGACGTCCCAGTTGAGCATGTGAATCGTGACGTCCGGCCGGGTGTTCGCCAGCCAGGAGATGAACGGGCCGAGCTTCGCCGGCGCGCCGTCCTCGGGGGCCTCGTCGAGCAGGATGCGCGTGTCGAACTCCCAGCCGATCAGCATGATCTGGCTGCGCGCCTTGAGCATCGCTTGCCGCGCGATCCGGAAATAATCGCCCGCGTCGACGATCAGCGCGGCGCGATCGGCGCGCTCGATCCGCCAGCAATTGCGCCCCGGCTCAAGCATGGGCGATCGGGGCGTCGGGGATGCACATACGCGGCTCGGCCGCTCGACTAGCACGCCGGTTTCGCGCACCAAACGATTTTCGGAACCCGCGCCGCCGCCCTGACGTTCGATTCGCGCATTTCCGAAGGCGCGCGCGAAGCGCTACCAGCCGCAGGGGCGAGCCGATCATCCAGCCGAACCCTCCCGAGCAAAGCTCCGCGTCCGGCGCGGGCGGCGTCGCCCTCGCCTGGCTGGTCCATCTGTTCACCGCGAGCGGCGCGGTGCTCGGCCTGTTCGCGCTGGTCGCGGTCGAGCGCGGCGACTGGGGCCTCGCCTTGCTCTGGCTGCTGATCGCGCTCGTCGTCGACGGGGTCGACGGCTCGCTGGCGCGGCTGGCGCGGGTCAAGCAGCGGCTGCCGCGCATCGACGGCGACGCGCTCGATCTGGTGATCGACTATCTCAACTATGTCGTCGTGCCGGCGGTGTTCATCTGGCGCGCCGAGCTGGTCCCGCCCGCGCTCGCCCCGGCGCTCGCCGCCGCGATCCTGGTCTCCTCGCTCTACATTTTCGCGCGCGCCGACATGAAGACTGCCGACGGCTATTTCCGCGGCTTCCCGGCGCTGTGGAACCTCGTCGCCTTCTACCTCTTCGTCACGCGCCCGGGCGCCGAGGCGGGCGCCGCCGTCGTCGCCGCTCTGGCGGCGCTCACCTTCGCCCCGATCCATTTCGTCCACCCGTTCCGCGTGCGCGACTATGGCCGATGGCTTCCGCTGCTCGCGATCCTCTGGGCGCTCGCCACCGCCGCGCTGCTCTGGCCCGGTTGGAGCGCCCCCGCGCGCACCGCCTGGCTCGCCGGCTCGCTCGCCACCGGCGTCCTGCTGATTGGGCTCGGCTTTCTGCGCAGCATCCGCGGAGCGCGGGCGCCGGCCGAACTTGTTGGCTAGAGGCGAGCGTCGCGAGGCTTGCGATCCCTGGCCAAAGCGCGCGTTAAAAAACGCCGGCGAACATTTCGGTCAAGGCAAGCGACGGGAGCGCGGCGAGGATCGGCTCGTCGAACACGAACACATCCTCGGTGAGCGTCTCCGGATCGACACCGCGAAGAAAGACTTCGTTCGCCGCGCCCCAGCTGATCGCCGCGCCGCCGTCGCGGCCCACGATCGTCAGATCGTCGAGGCCGAAAACGTCTATCCGCAGCCGATCTCCCTCCGCCGCATCGAAGTCGGTGACGACATCGCGCCCTGACGGCCCCCCGAATTTGAACATGTCCGCCCCCGCGCCGCCCGAGAGCGTGTCGTCGCCGCGCCCGCCGACGACCCGATCCGAGCCCGCGCCGCCACGAAGCGCATCGTCGTCGTCGCGGCCGCGCAGCCGGTCGTCGCCGGCGTTGCCGTAAAGACGGTCCTCGCCTGGCCCGGCTACGACCAGATCGTCGCCGGCGAGCGCGTGGATCACGTCGTCGGCGGAGCCGGTCGCGTAAATCGCGTCGTCGTAGCGCGTCGCGCCCCCCGTGACCGCAAGATCGGCCGTGGCGCTCGCGCCCGCCGCGAGCGCGATACCAGTTGGCGGCGCCCACCAGTTCTCCCAACCCGAAGCCGGCGTCTCGACCCGCACGGTAACCGCGCCGGGCAATACGTCCGACAAACCATAGGCGCCGGCTTCGTCGGTGAAGGTCGAAGCCTCGCCGGCGTCGAGCCGGCCGTTGCCGTTGTCGTCGAGGTAAACGCGCCAGCCTTCGATTCCGGCTTCGTCCACGCCACGCAGGCCATCGCGGTTCTCGTCGTGAAACAGGATGCCGTCGATCGTGCCCACGATCGCGGCGCGTTCGGCGGCGAGGAAATCGGCCCGGCCGGTCTCGCCCGAATCGATGTAGAACCCGACCGGCCCCGTCTCGCCCCGCGCGACCCAGCCTTGCGGCAGCACTTGCGTCACGCGGTGCTCGCCCGGCGCGACCCCCGCGAACGCGTAGCCGCCGTCGCCGCCCGTGACGGCGAACGTCTCGCCCGCGTCGAGCATGCCGTCGCCGTCGTCGTCGAGGATCACGGTCCGCCCCGCGAGCCCGGCCTCGCCCGCGTCGTGCGTGCCGTCGCCGTCCGCGTCGTTCCACACCGAACCGCTGATCGCCGCGGGCGCTACGTCGAACGCCATGTCGTCGATCACGAAATGGGTGCCCTGGCCCGCCGAGTCGGGATCGGCGCGCACGCCGCCTTCCGAATGGAACGTCAGCCGGTCGATGTCGAGGAAATCGAACGTGAAGAAGGTCGGCGCATCGGCATTGACCGTCACCGTGACCGAATATTCGAGCACGCCGTCGTCATAGCCCGATATCGTCACCTGCAGCCCGTTGTTCCACCCGCCGGTCAGCTGGGCGCTGCGGAAATTGAAATTGGTCGCATCGGTGATTTCGGTGTCGCGCGCGTAATAGTTGAACGCCGAGTTCTCGCCCGATGTCGTGCCGGGGGTGAACCCGCCGCCGGGGCTGAAGACTAGGGAATTGACCGCGAAGTCGGACCAGTCCATCCCGCGATAAATGTCGGGCTCGGACAGGAACTGAAGGCCGAGATCCTCGAAATCGACGATCGTGCTGACAAGCGTGGCCGTGATGCTCCCGTCGGACGTCATGATCGCTCCTCACCGCCCCGCGCGATTCGCCGCGAAAGGCTCATCGGGAGCATATACCATCGCGCGCCGCGCTGGCTATGGCCGGCGATGTTCGTCTGCATCGGCAGTCGGAATCTTGCTGTGCCCGATCTCGATCGGGCGTATAATCGCTCCGGACGAAGACGCCGAGTCTCGCGCGCCTCCGCTCGCGCCCGTTTGAACCAGGGAAGGACTTTCCGCATGTCCAACACCATCCTGCTCATCCACGGCGCCTGGCTGAACTCGCACAGCTGGGACGCCGTCAAGGCGCGCTACGAAGCGCGCGGCTACACCGTCGTCGCGCCGGACTGGCCCTATGACGACCGCAGCCCCGAGGAGCTGCGCGCGATGCCGGACGACAAGCTCGCCGGCCTCGGCATCGCCGAGATCCTCGACCATTATCAGCGCATCATCGGCGAATGCCCGGAGGAACCGATCCTGATCGGCCATTCGGCCGGCGGCGTGTGGGTCCAGCACCTGCTCGATCGCGGCCTCGGCGTCGCCGGCGTCGCGATCGACCCGGCGCCGACGCCCGGCGTCTCGCTCGGGGCGCATGCGATCGTGTCGGCGCTTCCGGTCTTCTTCGATTGGGGCAGCTGGAAGAAGGCCGAGACGATGTCGCGCCGCTACTTCCGCAAGCGCTTCGCCCAGCTCGTGCCGGCGGAGCAGGCCGACGCCCTCTACGACGAATATATCGTGCCGACTCCCGGCAAGATCTGGTGGGACGGGATCGTCCATGCGACGCCGATCCGCTGGGACAATCCGGATCGGGCGCCCCTGCTTCTGATCGGCGGCGAGCTCGACCTCATCGCCGATGCGAGCATGACCCGCTCGATCTACGAGAAGCAGAAGCAGGCGCCCTCGCTCACCGAGCTCAAGATCTTCCCCGGCCGCTCGCACTGGACCTTGCTCGATCCCGGCTGGGAGGAGGTCGCCGATTTTGCGCTCGATTGGGCGGTCGCCAACGCCCGGCCGGCCAGGGAGACGGAAGCCGCCGCCTCCCCGTCGCTGATCGGCTGAGCCGCGCATGATCACTCGCACCGCATCGGCCCGCTACGAAGGCTTCGGCAAGGAGGGGCGGGCCAGCGTCTCGACCCAGTCGGGCGTGCTCGACGGCGCCGCCTACGGCTTCGGCTCGCGCTTCGAGGGGGAGAAGGGAACCAATCCCGAGGAGCTGATCGCCGCCGCCCATGCCTCCTGCTTCACCATGGCTTTGTCGTTCGCGCTGGCGCGGGAGGGGCTGAGCGAGGGGATTCTGGAAACCACCGCCAAGGTGCGGCTCGACAAGGAGGGCGACGGCTTCCGGATCAGCCGCTCGGATCTCAGCCTGGAGGCCAGTGTCCCCGGCATCGACGAAGCCCGCTTCCGCGCTATCGCCGAGGAGGCGAAGGCCAATTGCCCGGTCTCCAAATTGCTCAACGCCGAGATCGGCTTCGACCTCCGCCTGAACGGCTGAGCGCACGAACTACGGTGACCGCGGAAGGCTATTTTCGCGGCTTCCCGGCGCTGGCGCGCTGTGTCGAGTTGGCCACGCAATTCGGCATTGCCGGCGAGCGCGTTCCGGATCTCTGCCGATGCTTCGTCGCCGAGGCGCGCCTGCGCGGACGAAGGCCTGATGGGGTCGTATGACAGCTCGGGCGGCAAAGCGGTCTTCGAGAAATGCGGATCAAGGGTCGGCATCAGCTAGACGCTCGCCGCTCGCCGCTCGCGCGTTGCTCGACGCTCGCTGGTGACCCCCAAGAGCGTGAGGCGAGCGCTGGCCCGAGGCGGTGTGAGTCGCTAATTGGGGATGCGTGCACTGTCAGCGAAGTGCACCATCGGCTGTGCAGCCTGGGCTCGAGTGGAAGGTGGGAGAGCCCCTACGCAATGTGAGCTTGACAACCGACGAGAGATGATTCATGGTTTGTTCGCAACCCCTGCCATAGGGGGGAGGAGGTTATGAAACACAAGAGCCCCAACCTCAGCGTTGCCTCTCCTAGGTGTCGATGCTGCGGCCGGTACTGGCGCCCTCCTTCTGGTGTTAGCTCGACGAAGGCGTTCTGCCAGAAATGCGCAGATGAGCGCCGCGCCGAGGCCAAATCGAAGCTGGGATTGCGCAAACCGGAGAGTTCCGATTTTTCAGGCGGCTACCTCCTGCCGAGGTGGCTCCGCTCAGCCTAGGGGCAAAGCAGCGCTCGAAGCCCTTCTTCAGCATCACGGCGACTGGTAGAGACATTGGACCCGCCTAGGTTGCGACTGCGGCCTTTTCCAATCGGCTCGCTCCATACGCGCCATTTGTGTTTCCGCTCCGAGAGACGCTCCCATTCTGCAAAAACACGGCGACTGCCGCTGAGCCGTTGCCAATCGACACGATCCGAGCCCACGGTTGTATCCCAAGCCGGTTCAACGCACAGCGGCGCGACCCCGTTTAATGCCTGCTGCACACTCTGATATCGGCGCGCCGGATCATCGACGAGCATCTTGCGAATGACCCTCCGCCAATCCTTTGGGATATGCGGCAACCATCTGAGTTTGTCGGCATAGCCGCCGTTTTTCACTACGTCCTGCGGAGGTGTAGATTCGCTATACCACGTCTGACCGTGAAGTAAGCGATAGAGCGTCATCCCAAGCGCCCAGATATCGCTTCGTACACTCGTTCCACTGCCCTGCCAAACCTCATAGGCAAGATGGTCCAAATAACCAGCATCGGAGGCGTAGCCAAAGACCAGTTCATCGGTGACAAGACCGAAGTCTCCTAACTGGGCCACGCCTTTTTCGTCGATCAAGATGTTTGCCGGCTTAATATCTCTATGGACCATACCTCGCTGATGTAGTGCTCCAAGGCCGTGCAAAACTTGAGTCGTGACTTTCTTTACCGTCGGAAGGCGCATGGGTCCTTTTTCAAAATGATCCTGAAGGGAGCCGCCGGGACAGAAAGCCATGCAGATAACGACGCTGTCACCGCTGTCTCCTTCAACAACATAGTGGACCTTGACGACGTTGCGATGCTCCGCTCGTGACAGGTTTTGGGCTTCCCCGAGATGCTCAGGCTTGTAGGTCGCCCATTGAGAGTCGGTCATCCAGGCGGCTCGCCGCAGCACTTTCACGGCCACATCACCATGCGCCGGATCGACCGCCTCATGCACCTGCCCGAAGTGTCCGTTGCCAATTTTTTTCCCGACCTTCAGGCCCGAGGTGTAATCCGACATTACCGGTCTCTCGCTGCGACGAGGAGCATTGCGACCTCTCGGCTCATCTTACGAAGCTTCTTGCCCACGGTATGCTCGTCCCAAAACTCGTCGTCATCAATGTATTCATCCACATTCCGGTCACCGTACGTCCGACTGACCAGTCCTTTCGATAGCTGAATGACCGAACATTCAGAAGCTGCTGCCGCGATGACAATCCCTCGTACCTCTGCGGTGTGGAGCATTCCGAGTTTCAAGGACATGCGCCCCATGACCGCGCTAGCCTTTACGACCGCCGCCTCAATGGGCGCCTCTCGAATGTAATCCACACATTGTTGGTGTAGAACCTGATAAGCGTCTGAGCGGTCACCTTTCTGGAGCTTCCAGTTGCCATCTTCCAAGATCTCCAGCGGTTCATCGTCATCGCTGGGTACTCTAACATCGACGTAGACGACGTTATCCGTCGAGGCGCTCAGCCCGATCATCCTTTTGCTCATTCGTAACACCCTGTCCCGAGACGGCTTGATACAGGAAGACAGTTAAAGATGGAAGAGATGTGGAACAAGGGGATACGGTGACGGGATGACGGGACAGATGACGGTGACAGTTTACTCAACTCGCTCAATTCCGCCATGCGCCCTGCGGCCCATTCCCCTGTAGGATCGGGTCAGGCTGGAGACAGGCGGCGGCTGCTATAAGCGCGCCGCCCGAAACCTTGGCGGAGGTCCCGTGCTCAGCTCCTCGATTCGCGCCACCGGCCACCCCCGCCTCGCGCCTCGACGCTGGTCGTTGTCTCACGGCGCGGCCCGTCTGACGCCCATATGATCCGACCGCCGCAGCCCGCCATTCAACCGTTTTAGGTGTGACCCTAATGTGACCTTCCGCGCCGCCCGGGCCGTCGGGGATCGCGACCGTCCAACCGCCCGCCCTCGCGCCCGCGCGCGCATGCGCGCGTTGGGGCGTCTGCTTTGTCTGTTTCCGCGCCCAAGGGCGGCGACCCCTGCAAAAACGCTCCAGACGATGAACTTTGTGAACTTTGCGACCGCGAGGCTGAAACAAATGCGCCTAACCCCCGCTGATCTCCCCCGCCATCGCGAGCACTCCGCTCCCGGCCAGCGCCGACTCCGCCGCGTCGAGCAACCGCGCCACCTGGTCGTCGTCGCGCCCCGCGACGACGATCTCGATCGCATCGCCCGCTGCGCTCGCCCGCGCCTTCCAGGCCCCTTCGGCGATGCGCACCGTCACCGCGCCGACATGCGTCACCGTCGCCCCCTCGGCGCGCAGATGGGCG
>JACMKH010000496.1 GCA_014380205.1 Sphingomonadaceae bacterium | reverse complement strand
GACCAAGGTCCCCGCGCCCGAAGGGCTGCCCTTCCCCGGCGCGCTGCGCCGCAACGCCGAGGAGTTCACCACCGAGGTGGCGCCCGCCGGCATGCTCGGCGGCGGGCTCGACCATGCCCGCGGGCGCCGCCTCGGTGGCGAACTCCTCGGCGTTGCGGCGCAGCGCGCCGGGGAACGGCAGCCCCTCGGGCGCCTCGACCTTGGTCGCGTCGCGGACGAGCAGCCACGCGCCCTTGCTGCCGGGAACCGAGCCCTTGATGAAGATCAGCCCGCGCGTCGCGTCGGTGCGGACCACCTCGAGATTCTGCTGGGTGCGACGGCGATCGCCCATATGGCCCGCCATCTTCTTGTTCTTGAAAACCTTGCCCGGATCCTGCCGCTGACCGGTCGAGCCGAGCGAGCGGTGCGAGACAGAAACGCCATGTGTAGCGCGAAGGCCCTTGAAGCCCCAGCGCTTCATCCCGCCTTGGAAACCCTTGCCCTGGGTGCGGCCCGACACATCGACCATCTGGCCGGCGACGAAATGGTCGGCGGTGAGCGTCGCGCCGACCGGGAGCAGCGCGTCCTCGTCGACGCGGAACTCGATCACGCGCGCCTTGGGCTCGACCTCGCCCTTGGCGAAATGGCCGCGCTCGGGCTTGCTCGTGTTCTTGGCCTTCTTCGATCCCGCGCCGAGCTGGACGGCGGTGTAGCCGTCGCGCTCGGCCTCGCGGATCGAGACGACCTGGCAGTCGTCGAGCTGCAGCACGGTGACGGGCACATGGCGACCATCGGCCTGGAACAGCCGGGTCATGCCCATCTTGCGCGCGATCACGCCGCTCCGCATCACATCACGTCTCCCACAGAGGCCCGCCGCGCGAGAGCGACGGGCATGCTTACAGCCCCGAATGAATGCGACGCCCCGTCCGGGCTGAATGCTCCGCTGATGCGAAGCCGACGGGGGACGCTGCCCACGGGCGAGGCCCGTGCGGTATCCCGATATGGTCGGAGAAGCGCCGGCCCTTAGGCCAGCTTGATCTCCACGTCCACCCCCGCGGCGAGATCGAGCTTCATCAGCGCGTCCACGGTCTGCGGGGTCGGCTGCACGATGTCGAGCAGCCGCTTGTAGGTGCGCACCTCGAACTGCTCGCGCGACTTCTTGTCGACATGCGGGCCGCGGTTCACGGTGAACTTCTCGATTCGCGTCGGCAAGGGAATGGGTCCGCGGATCATCGCGCCGGTGCGCCGGGCGGTGTCGGCTATGTCGCCGGTCGCCTGGTCGAGCACGCGGTGGTCGAACGCCTTTAGGCGAATCCGGATGTTCTGCGTTTCCATGTCCACTGCCGATGCGAAAGAGCCCACCTTCGCTGAAGCTTCGGCGGGCGAGCCCGCGGTGCGACATCAAAGGCTTAACAAAACATGCCCGCCCGACTCCCCGAGGGGAATCGGGCGGGCGAACGCGCTATACTATGCGGTGATGTCTCCGACAACCCCCGCGCCGACGGTGCGCCCGCCCTCGCGGATCGCGAAGCGCAGCCCCTGGTCCATCGCGATCGGCGCGATCAGCTTGACGCCGAGCGTGACGTTGTCGCCGGGCATCACCATCTCGGTGCCCTCGGGGAGCACGACCTCGCCGGTCACGTCGGTCGTCCGGAAGTAGAACTGCGGACGATAGTTGGCGAAGAACGGCGTGTGACGGCCGCCCTCGTCCTTCGAGAGGACATAGACCTCGGCCGAGAAGTCGGTGTGCGGCTTGATCGAGCCCGGCTTGCACAGCACCTGGCCGCGCTCGACCTCGTCGCGGCCGACGCCGCGGATCAGCGCGCCGACATTGTCGCCCGCCTGGCCCGAATCGAGCAGCTTGCGGAACATCTCGACCCCCGTGACGACGGTCTTGCGCGTGTCCTTGATGCCGACGATCTCGACCTCGTCGTTGACCTTGACCACGCCGGTCTCGACGCGGCCGGTGACGACGGTGCCTCGGCCCGAGATCGAGAAGACGTCCTCGATCGGCATCAGGAAGGGCTTGTCGAGCGGGCGCTCGGGCTGCGGGATATAGGCGTCCACCGCGTCCATCAGGGCCTTGATCGAGTTCTTGCCGATCTCGTCGTCGCGGCCCTCGAGCGCGGCGAGCGCCGAACCCCTGATGATCGGCGTGTTGTCGCCATCGAAGTCGTGCTTGGTGAGCAGTTCCTGAATCTCGAGCTCGACGAGCTCGATGAGCTCGTCGTCGTCGACCTGGTCGACCTTGTTGAGATAGACCACCATCGTCGGCACGCCGACCTGCTTGGCGAGCAGGATGTGCTCGCGGGTCTGCGGCATCGGGCCGTCCGCGGCCGACACGACGAGGATCGCGCCGTCCATCTGCGCGGCGCCGGTGATCATGTTCTTCACATAGTCGGCGTGGCCCGGGCAATCGACGTGGGCGTAGTGGCGCGCCTCGGTCTCATATTCGACGTGCGCGGTCGAGATGGTGATGCCGCGCTCGCGCTCCTCGGGGGCCTTGTCGATGTTGGCGTAATCGGTGAAGGTCGCGCCGCCGGTCTCGGCGAGCACCTTGGTGATCGCCGCGGTCAGCGTGGTCTTGCCGTGGTCGACATGCCCGATGGTGCCGATGTTGCAGTGCGGCTTGGTCCGCTCGAACTTAGCTTTCGCCATTTTGCTTTCCTCGTCTTTCTAGCGTGTTCACAAACAGTTATACCGGCTTACGCCAGCTTGGCCTTGACCTCTTCGGCGACGTTCTGAGGCACTTCCTCATAGTGTGAGAAGTGCATCGTGTACTGGGCGCGGCCCTGCGAGAACGAGCGAAGCTCATTAACGTAGCCGAACATATTGGCAAGGGGCACGATCGCCTCGACGGTCTGCGCGTTGCCCCGAGTGTCGGTGCCCTGGACCTGGCCGCGGCGGGAGTTAAGATCCCCGATAACATCGCCGAGGTAATCCTCGGGCGTCACCACCTCGACCTTCATCATCGGCTCGAGCAGCTTGATCCCGGCCTTGCGCGCGCCCTCGCGCATCGCGCCGCGCCCGGTGATCTCGAACGCCAGCGCCGAGGAGTCGACGTCGTGGTATTTGCCGTCGACCAGCTTGATCTCGAAATCGATGATCGGAAAGCCGATCAGCGATCCGGTCTCGGCGGTCTCGCGCAAGCCCGTCTCGACCGCGGGGATATATTCCTTGGGAATGTTGCCGCCCTTGACCTGGTCGACGAAGTCGATC
This sequence comes from Sphingomonadaceae bacterium, assembly GCA_014380205.1. Taxonomy (GTDB): domain Bacteria; phylum Pseudomonadota; class Alphaproteobacteria; order Sphingomonadales; family Sphingomonadaceae; genus Parasphingopyxis. Next base: position 5,153 of record JACMKH010000496.1, on the reverse strand, counting down.
CCCGATCCGCGCTCACCCGGCGTCAGAACGCACTTGACCTCGCCGAACTGACCCGAGCCGCCCGACTGCTTCTTGTGCGTGTAGGTGATCTCGACCGATTTCGCGAGGCTCTCGCGATACGCCACCTGCGGCGCGCCGACATTGGCCTCGACCTTGAACTCGCGCTTCATCCGGTCGACGAGGATCTCGAGGTGGAGCTCGCCCATCCCCTTGATGATCGTCTGGCCCGATTCCTGATCGGAGGTGACGCGGAACGACGGGTCCTCCTGCGCGAGCCGGTTGAGCGCGATGCCCATCTTCTCCTGATCGGCCTTGGTCTTGGGCTCGACCGCGACCTCTATGACGGGATCGGGGAAGTCCATCCGCTCGAGGATGATCGGCGCCGAGGTCGCGCACAGCGTGTCGCCCGTGGTGACGTCCTTCAATCCCGCGATCGCGACGATGTCGCCGGCATAGGCGTCCTCGATGTCCTCGCGGTCGTTGGCGTGCATCAGCAGCATCCGGCCGATCTTCTCCTTGGAATCCTTGACCGAGTTGAGCACCTGGTCGGAACGGCCGAGCTTGCCAGAATAGATCCGGCAGAAGGTCAGCGTGCCGACGAAGGGGTCGGTCATGATCTTGAAGGCGAGCGCGCTGAACGGCGCACCGTCGTCGGCAGCGCGGATTTCCTCTTCCTCGGTGTCGGGCTTGAGACCGGTGACCGCTGGAACGTCGAGCGGGCTCGGCAGGTAATCGACCACGGCGTCGAGCATAGGCTGGACGCCCTTGTTCTTGAACGCCGACCCGCACACCACGGGGACGAACTTCTGCTCGAGCGTGCCCCTGCGGATCAGCCGCTTGAGCGTCGCCATGTCGGGTTCGGTTCCCTCGAAATAGGCCTCCATGACCCCGTCGTCGAGCTCGACGGCGAGCTCGATGAGCTCGGCGCGCGCCAGCGCGGCGGACTCCTTGAGCTCCTCGGGAATTTCGACGATCTCGAACTTCGCGCCCAGCGCTTCGTCGAGCCAGACGATCGCGTTGTTGGCGACGAGGTCGACGACGCCCTTGAAGCCGGCCTCGATGCCGATCGGAAGCGTCAGCACGAGCGGCACCGCGCCGAGGCGATCCCTGATCATGTCGACGCACATCTCGAAGTTGGCGCCCATCCGGTCGAGCTTGTTGATGAAGCACATCCGCGGCACGCCGTAGCGATCGGCCTGGCGCCACACCGTCTCGGATTGCGGCTCGACCCCGGCGACCCCGTCGAACACCGCGACCGCGCCGTCGAGCACGCGCAGCGCGCGCTCGACCTCGATCGTGAAGTCGACGTGGCCCGGCGTGTCGATGATGTTGATCCGGTGCTCGTTCCAGAAGGTCGTGGTGGCGGCGGAGGTGATCGTGATCCCGCGCTCCTGCTCCTGCTCCATCCAGTCCATCGTCGCGGCGCCGTCATGGACCTCGCCGATCTTGTACGACTTGCCGGTGTAGTAGAGGATGCGCTCGGTGGTCGTCGTCTTGCCGGCGTCGATGTGCGCCATGATGCCGATATTGCGGTATTTTTCGAGCGGATGGCTGCGGGCCATGATGTTTGAACTCCAGGGCCGGGGACGGCCCGACGTTGAACTGCCTACCAGCGATAGTGCGAGAAGGCGCGGTTGGCCTCGGCCATGCGGTGCGTGTCCTCGCGCTTCTTGACCGCGTTGCCGCGGTTGTTCGAGGCGTCGAGCAGCTCGCCCGACAGGCGCGCCGACATCGTGTTCTCGCTGCGCGCGCGCGCCGCGGTGATCAGCCAGCGGATCGCGAGCGCCTGGGCGCGCTCGGGGCGCACCTCGACGGGCACCTGATAGGTCGCGCCGCCGACCCGCCGGCTACGGACCTCGATCCCCGGCTTGATGTTGGTCAGCGCCTCGTGGAACACCTCGATCGGATCCTTCTTGGCGCGCGCCTCGACCGATTCGAGCGCGCCATAGACGATCCCCTCGGCGACCGACTTCTTGCCGTCGTACATCACCGAGTTCATGAATTTGGACAGGACTTGATCGCCATATTTGGGATCGGGCAGGATTTCCCGCTTCTCGGGACGACGACGACGAGCCATTTGATTGTTTTCCCTTGCACTTCAGCCTGATGGTCGAATGCTCGACCGGCTTACTTCGGACGCTTGGCGCCGTATTTGGAGCGGGACTGGCGGCGATCCTTGACCCCCTGGGTGTCGAGCACGCCGCGCAGCACATGATAGCGCACGCCGGGCAGATCGCGCACGCGCCCGCCGCGGATCAGCACCACCGAATGCTCCTGGAGGTTGTGGCCCTCACCCGGGATGTAACTGATCACCTCGCGCTGGTTCGACAGGCGCACCTTGGCGACCTTGCGCAGCGCCGAGTTGGGCTTCTTGGGCGTGGTCGTGTAGACGCGCGTGCAGACCCCGCGCTTCTGCGGGTTGGCCTCCATCGCGGGGACCTTGGACTTGGCCTTCTGGGGCACGCGCCCCTTGCGGACCAGCTGGTTGATCGTCGGCATGAAGCCCTTCACCTTTTCAAGTTACTTTACCCTCGCGCCTTGCCCATTCCCGATACCGGAAATGCGCAAAGACCCCGGCGGCCTTACGGCCCCCCAGGCCCATTACACGCGATGGCAATGTTCAAGCGCTCGCCCGGATCGGGATGGCGCGCGGACGAATCCGCGGGAGCCGGCCCCTCGGGCGAGGCGGCGATATAGCGACGCGGCGGGAGGGGGTCAATGGCGGTGAAGGATGCGTCGAGTGGTATCCCCGCTCGATTTTTCTCCTCACCGAGCGTCCGCTCTACGATCGACGGAGATGGATCAGCTCGCCCCGAAGCTCAGATCACCACGAAATCGCCCGCGCTGAGCGCCGGTGAGTCGGAAAGGCGCGCGATCAGCACCTGCGCTGCAGCGCCCGTGCCATCGGCGTCGAAGAAGAGCTTTCCCGTGGCGCTGTCGTAGATCAGCCGGTCGTTCGCGTCTCCCGCCGCGCTTCCCACGACGAACTGGCTCGGCTTGACTCGGTTCAGCCCGAACGCATCGCCATCAAGCGCGATTCTGTCCGCGCCCGAGCCGAAATCGAGGATTTTGTCGGCGTCATCGGCGTCGAGGCTTGCAAGCTCGAAGCGGTCGTTACCCTCGCCGCCGGTGAGCTTGTCGCCCCCCGCCCCGCCCGCGAGCGTGTCCCGGCCATCGCGGCCCGAGAGGGCGTCGGCCTTAGTGAGGCCGTCGATCCGGTTTGCGAAATTGTCGCCACGCAGCGCATCGCCGAAATCGGAGCCGCGAAGGTTCTCGATCGACGTGTAAGTGTCGCCCCGCGCATCCCCCTCGTTGTTACCCGACGACAGGAGGTCCACGACCACCTTGCTAGTTGAGCCAGCGTAGTCCGCCCAATCGAGGCCACCACCACCGTCGAGCGTGTCCCCCGCCATGCTGCCACTCAGCGTATCATTTCCGCCTCGGCCATCGAATAGCACCCCTGCGGAGCCATCATTGAAGAGCGGGTTGACGCTAAAGAGATTGTTGCCCTCGTCACCGAACGCAGAGGAATCATAGCCCATCCACGCATAGACGATAACATTTTCGACGTTGCTGAATGTATACACTTCCGCGTCGATAGGCGATTCAGCCGTTCCCGCAGCCAAATCTATCTCCCAGCCGAAGCCAAGATCGAGGGTGTCAATGCCCTGTTCGCCGTCGGCATAGCCTGTCCCGGAAATCCAAAAATCAAATCGATCATCGCCAGACCCCCCGTAGGCGCGATCGCCCGGTCGAAGGCTCATGTCATCGTTTCCGCCGTAGCCAAACATCACGTCTGCATGGTCGAAGGATGTTCGAAAAACATCACTGGCGTCGCTGCCATGAAGGGTCACGGCAGCAATTGCATACTGCAGCAGAAACCAGTTTGGGCCGGATCCCCCTATCACGGTCTCGACGCCGCTCACGATATTGTCGGCGACCGTGAACGAACCAGCGGTTTCCTCACTGTCTCTGAAAAATAGAAAGTTCGGTCCAGCAGAGACGCTGCTGGCATCGAACGTATCGACCCCGGCCCCGCCATCGAAGACGGTATCGGGGAACCCACTGCTGATTCCGCTCAGATGGAAGCGATCGTTGCCCGCCCCGCCGCTCACGCTTGCCGCGCCAAAGCTGACGTCGATGAAATCGTCGCCCATCCCGCCGATGATGGTGTCGGCGCCGCCGTTGCCCGAAATCACATCATTTCCGGCGAAGCCGTTGATGAGGTCGCCGTTTGCGGTGCCGGTTAAAGTGTCGTCATCCTCTGTGCCATTTATGCTCGCCACTCTGGTCTCCCGGATGAAATACGCAAACTCGCGCCTTCCGAGCTGCCCCTCGGCAGTTTTTTGAAGACAGTCAAATTGTTATCCCCGCCATCGCAGATTTCCTCGCCGAGCTCGCCTAGGCTCCGCTTCCCCATCTGCAGCATTTTGCGCTCGATCCGTCCCAGTGCTGACCCAAGGCGCTCCAGGATCGGTGAAAATGGTCCGAATCGCGTCGAAAGCTCAGATCGCCCCGGAAAGGTCCCGCAGCGAGGAGCCCCCGAATTCATCTATCGTTCAGCTTAGAGCGCCGAAACGTGCTTTTCTGTCGATGAACGGAGAGAGCGATGGAGTCAGTTGCCCAGACGATCCGCTCGCCCGGCTCGAAGCTCGTCATTGTCATCCTCGTCGCGATGCTGCTCGTGGTCCCACTCTTCTCCGTCTGGCTGCTCGTCTACGACCGCGAGACCCAGTCCGAGACCGCGCGCGTGTCGATCGCCGAGGGCTGGGCGGGGCCGCAGACCGTCGCGGGGCCGTTGCTCGTCATCCCCTATCGCGCCGAGGTCGAGGAGACCGTCGAGGAGGGCGGCCGCGTCGTCACGCGCACGCGACCGGGCGAGCGCGAGCTCGTGCTTGCTCCCACCGTCCTCGCGCTCGAGACCGATATCGCGCCCGAGCGCCGCGCGCGCTCGATCTACGAGGTCGTCGTCTATCGCGCCGCGCTCAGCGGCCGCGCGCGCTTCGCGCTCCCCGACGATCTCGATCGCTACGGCGTTTCGCGCGAGGCGCTGATGCTCGACCGCGCCGAGCTGCGCTTCGGGCTTTCGGACATGCGCGGGATCGAGCGCGCCGAGCTTTCGGCGGCGGGCGCGCCGCTCGCGCTCAGATCGG
>JACMKH010000495.1 GCA_014380205.1 Sphingomonadaceae bacterium | reverse complement strand
TTACTGGAAAACGTACCATGACCGAAGGTTCAGGCCCAATGCGAACCGATGAGAGCATCGCCGCCGCGCTCGACGATCCGGCCGATCTCCGCCCGCTCCTGCTCGCCGCGACCGACGCGGAATTACAATCCATTCGCGACGCCCTCCCGGCCAATGGCGCAACCCGCAATCCGGACGCGCTTTGCGTGGAAGTGGAACGGCTGATCGCCGAGCGCATTAAGGGCGAGGATGAATTGATGATCGCGATCGCGCGCAAGCGGGTCAGCGACGCCGCGCTGATGGAGGCGTTGATGCCCGGCTCGGCGGGCGGCGACGTCGCCCCGCTGCCGCTTGGCCAGCGCACCGCGATCTCGATCAAGGGGCTGACCGCGGGCGTCGCTTATCATCTCGCGACCTGCTGCCACCCGATCCCCGGCGACCGCATCGTCGGCCTCCGCCGCGAGGATGAGGAGATCGAGGTTCACGTGATCGGCTGCGACACGCTGGCCAGCGGGATCGACGCCGACTGGCTTGATCTCGCCTGGGGCGAAGGCTCGGATGGCGGCGCCGCGCGGCTGTGCGTGATCCTGCGCGATATTCCCGGCGCGTTGGGCGCGATGTCGGGCATCCTCGGGCAAAAGCGCGCCAACATCATCAATTTGCAGCTGGTTCACCGCGACGGCAATTTCCACACCTTCCACCTCGATGTGGAAGTCCACGACCTCGCCCACCTCCACGCGATCGTCGCCGCGGCGCGCGCGCGGAGGAGTTCAATCTCGCCAAACACTGCGGCCCGCGCCTCGCGCGCTACAAGATCCCCAAATACGTGACCTTCTTCGCCGAGCTCCCGCGCACCGGATCAGGCAAGGTCGTCAAGAAGGAGCTCGCGCGAATCCTCTCGAGCGAGATCGAGCGCGCCTAGTTAGCGGTCCACCCATTCGCGAAGCGCGGCGTTGACCGCCTCGGGCGCTTCGGCGGGCGCCATATGTCCGCAATGCTCGAAGATGATAAGCTCGGCGTCGGGGATGGCATCCGCGATCGCCTCATGCTGCTCGGGCGGGCTCCATTCGTCCTGGCGGCCCGTCGCGACGAGCGTCGGGCAGGCGATCGTGGGGAGCAGCGGGCGTGGGTCGGGGCGCGCGATCAGCGCCTCGATCTGGCGTGCATAGGCTTCGACCCCGGCCTCGACGCACATTTGTCGCAACGGGCCCATCAGCGCGGGATCGCCGCGGCGGTCGGGGTGGACCATCGGCGGCAGCCAGGCGTCGACCAGCGCCGTCATCCCTTCGCGCCGCCCGAGATCGCGCAGCGCGCGGCGCTTTTCAGCCTCGCCGGGGCCGGGCATGTGGACGCCTGTGTCGAGCAGCGCGAGCCGCTCGACGCGCTCGGGCGCGAGCCGGAACACTTCGAGCGCGATTCGCGCGCCCATCGAATGGCCGACCAGCGCGAAGGTGGGCGGAGCGAGCGCAAGCGCGGCCTCGGCCATCGCGGGCAGGCTCGCCGCCTCGCCATAATCGGCGACGACGGGGGCCTCGTCCGCGAACACCGCGAGCTGCGCCTCCCAGATCCGCGCGTCGCAGATCAGCCCGGGGAGCAGCAGCAGCGGCGCGGCCATGTCAGCCTTCCTTGCGCTTCCCGCCCGGCACGCCGTGGGCGACGCGCTTGGCATAATCGGGATCGTCCTCGGGCTTCGCGAGCGCGTTCATCACGCGGCCGTGGATCTCGTCGAGCGTCTCGCGGAACTCGGGATAGGGGAGGATGTAGAATTGGTCCGCCTCGACGCCCTTGAGCACGTGGCGCGCGAGCTGATCGGGCTCCATCCCGACCGAGATCACATCCTTGAGATGCGCGAGCACCTCGGGATCGGCGCCATAATAGCCGGTTGCGCCGAGATGCGCGGGGCGCGTCAGCACCGCCTCGTGGATGTTGGTGTTGACCGCGCCGGGGCAGAGCATCGAGACGCGCACCCGGGTATCGGCGAGATCGAGGGCGAGGCATTCGGAATATCCGCGCACCGCCATCTTGGTCGTGCAGTAGAGGCCGGTGCCCTTGAGCGCGACGAACGCCGACATCGAGGCGGTGTTGACGATGTGGCAGTCGTCCCCCCGATCGAGCATCCGCGGCAGGAAGGTGTGGACGCCGTTGATCACGCCCCAGACGTTCACATTGAGCTGCCACTCCCAGTCCTCGGGGGTCGCGTTCTGCATCGGCCCGAAGATCGAGACGCCGGCGGTGTTGAAGATCAGCTGGACGGGGCCGAGCTCGGCCTCGACCTTGTCGGCGGCTTGGGCATAGGCGGCGCGGTCGGTGATATCGAGGCGGATTGGCAGCACCTCGGCGCCGGTCCCCTCGAAATGCGCCATCGCCTCGTCGAGATGATCCTGGCGGATGTCGGCGATCGCGACCTTGCACCCCGCCTCCGCGAACACCTGCGCCTGGCCGAACCCCACGCCCGAGCCCCCGCCCGTGATGAACGCCGTCTTGCCCGCGACGCTGGTCATGGCTTCGTCTCCTTATCGCTCAGCTTGTCCGCGAGCGCCGTTCATCTATGGCAGCCGCGACCATGGCTGAAAACACCATCCTGACCACCCACGTCGGCAGCCTGCCGCGCGGCCCCGCGCTGACCCCGCTGCTGCTCGCACGCGACCATGGCGAGCCTTACGATGCGGAGGAATTCGACCGCGCGGTCCAGGCCGCGGTCGACGAGGGCGTGCGCCGGCAGGTCGAAGCGGGCGTTTCGATTGTCAGCGACGGCGAGCTCGGCAAGGTCGGCTATTCGACCTATGTCACCGAGCGGCTCGAGGGGTTCGGCGAGGCGCACCATCCGCGCAAGCCCGCGCTCGATCTCGCGCCGCTTCCCGATCTGAGGAAGAAGCTCGCCGCGATCATGGGCGAGCAGGAGTTCGTCCGCGCCTCGTGCGTCGCGCCGGTCCGGCTCAAGGATCTCCAGCCGCTCCACGACGACATCCGCCGCTTCCGCGCCGCGCTCGACGCGCATGGCGAGGGCGCGCGCGGCTTCATGAACGCGGCCTCGCCCGGGCTGATCACCGCCTTCCAGCCCAACACGCATTACCCTAGCCACGAGGCCTATCTCGCCGATCTCGCCGAAGCGATGCGTCCCGAATATGAGGCGATCGTCTCGGCGGGGTTCGATCTTCAGCTCGATTGCCCCGACCTCGCGATGTCGCGCCACACTGGCTTCCAAGACGCGAGCGAGGACGAGTTCCTGCGCATCGCCGAGGCCAATGTCGGGGCGCTCAACGCCGCGACCGCGCGCATCGCGCCCGATCGGATGCGCATGCACATCTGCTGGGGCAATTACGAGGGCCCGCACGATTACGACATCCCGCTCGAGCGGATCTTAGCGGTCGTCCTCAAGGCGCGACCCGCGACGATCCTGTTCGAGGCGGCCAACCCGCGCCACGAGCATGAATGGACCGTCTGGCGCGACGCGGACCTGCCCGGCGACAAGATTCTCGCGCCCGGGCTGATCGACACTTGCTCGAACTATGTCGAGCACCCCGAGCTCATCGCGCAGCGGATCGAGCGCTTCGCCGCGATCGTCGGCCGCGACCGCGTGATCGCGAGCACCGACTGCGGCTTCGGCACCTTCGCGGGCTACGGTAAGATCGACCCCGCTGTGACGTGGAAAAAGCTCGCCGCGCTGCGCGAGGGGGCGGATTTGGCGGCGGCGCGGCTGTAGCCGCCCCGGCCGGACCTACGCCTTGCGGAAATCGAGCGCGCCGCGCCGTTCGGCGAAGCGCCAGCCGTCGTCGGTCAGGCGGAAGCGGTCGCGGTAGGTTCCGATCAGCGGCGCGCCGTCGAGCACGGGGAGCCCGCCGTCGCCGGGGTCGCTCCCCGTGTAGAGCGCGATCACGCTCTCGGCCCGCGCCTCGGTGGCGCTTTCCACCTCCACGACGATGTTCGCGCAGACGTGCCGGCTCGCCCGCGGCGGTCGGGCGGTGAACGCCGCGAGCAGCGCCTCGTGACCGACGATCGGATCGTCGGGCGCGGTCGGGCGCGTCATCAGCCCGTCCTTGGCGTAGAGCGCGACCAGCGCCTCCCATTTCCCCCCGTCGTTGAGCAGCGCGTAACGGTTGATCAGCCGCGCACACTCCCATTCGATCGCGATCTCCTCGGCGCGCGTCATCAGTCCTTGTAGCCTTCGCGCGCGCGGCTGTTGTCGATCGCGATCGGCGCGCCCGTCACCGGGTGCGGGAAGTGGAAGGGCACCACGTCGGTCGCGGGCCACAGCCGCGGCATCGGATCGACCAGCGCGTCGGGGCCGAGCGGATCGTCGGGGTAGGTGACGCTTGCCATCGGGAGATAGTCGATCGGCGTCTTGGCCCAGCCGTCCTCAAAGGTCCCGTGCCAGTGCGGGAAATAGGCGAGCCGCGCGATCTTCCAGACGCCGTCCTCGCGGACATAGCGGTTCTCGTAAATGCCGCCCTCCCACCAGGCGCGCTGGCTGCCCTCGGCGCTCTCGTGGAGCCCCGCCTGCATCATCGAGCGGCCGCGCACTTGCGCGGTCTTGCGGTCGGGCGCGACGTCGATGATCATCTGGAGCTGGGGATGATCGAGCAGCCAGCCGTAGCGCGGTCCGTTGTGGCCCTGAGTGAACTGGGTCTGGAAGCGCTCGATATAGAGCCGTCGCACCCCCGCCTTGCCCTTGTAGATGCCGCCGAGGAACCAGACCTCACCGTCCTCGGCGAACAGGTCGACGACCTCGTTGTACTGCGATTTGTCGATGAAATAGCCGTAGCTATACTGGACGCGGCGGATCTGGTTGACGTCCTGCTCGATGCCGAGCGTATGCTCGAGCTGGTCGATGCGTTGGGTGAGGGCTTGGATGTCGGACATGATGGACTCCTGATTAGAGATGGGCAGTCAGCGGCCGAGCGCCTCGAGCCGTTCGACCTCCAGGCGATAAGGCTTGATCGCTCGGAACATGAGGAAGGTCGCGAGCGGCAGCAGGATGCTGGCGGTGATCAGCAGCGCCTGCCACAGCTTCTCCTCGTCGCCGATGACATATTGCGCGACGAGGCCGATCACGAAGCTTCCCATCGCGCCGAAAAAGGTGAACATGAACAGATAGAAGGCCGTCACCTGTCCGCGCATCGAATTGGGCGCGACGCGCTGGACGGCGGCGTTTTGCGGGACGGCCCCGGCAATCCCGAACATGACCGCGAAACCGAAGGCGATCATCGATCCCCAGCCGGTCGGCATGATGAAGGCCGTGATCGTGCAGATCGTCGTGCCCGAGAAGAAGATGAACGCGGCGCGGACGTTGGCGTCCTTGTAACGCTTGGCGAGCCATTCGACGAAGACGCCGCCCAGCGCGAGTCCGGTTAGCGAGCCGATCAGCACGGTCAGGCTGAGCGCCGCGCCGATCTGGGCCTCGTTCCAGCCGAAGGTGCGGATCATGAAGGGCACGCGCCAGAAGGCGATGCCGAAGCTTTCGGTCGCGCTCAGCGCGAGCGCCCCGAACAGCGGATAATAGACCCGGCCTTCAGCGTGGATCGCCTTGGCCGCGTCCCATCCCATGAAGGTGACGACCGTGCGGCCGAACGAGGCGTCGGACGGCGGCTGCTCGACATCGGCGACCGGCGCCTGGCGCTGCGGCTCCTTCACCGTCAGGAACAGCAGCGCTGCGACGAAGGCCGGCACCGCGATCCAGATCAGGATCCATTGCCAGCCGAATATCGTGAGGCCGCCGAAGATCACGGACGGCGCCCATGTCGCGGTCATTGCGATCAGCATGCCGCCGACCAGCGGACCGACCGTGGTGCCGCCGATGAAGCCGAACTGGATAAGCGCGAAGGCGCGGGTGATGATTTTTGGCGGGAAACTGTCGGCGATCATCGAGTAGGAGGAAGGCGCGTGCGCCGATCCGCCCGCGGCGAGAAACACGCGCGTGCCGACGAACTGTCCGAAATTCTGCGCGAGCCCGCCGAGCGCGGTGACCAGCCCGATCACGGCGGCGCCGCCCGACAGCACATATTTTCGCGGCCAGATATCGGCGAGCCGCGCGAGCGGAATGCCGACGAACAGATAGCAGATGATGCTCGCCGGCCCGGCGAGAAAGCCGAGCTGCGCGTCGGTCAGCCCGAAGTCGTGCTTGATGCGCTCGGCGAGCATGCCGAACACGACCTGGTCGAAGAAGGTGACGAAGGTCGCGAAGATGATGACGAACAGCGCCCAGTATCGGGCACGCGCCGACGGCCATTCCTTATCCGGCGCCGCCGCGACCGCCGCCTCGCCGGTCTCGCGGCCCGCCACCGGCCCGCCGGGCGCTAACGCCATCCAAGCTTCTCCCTCGCAACCGGACCTGTCGCCGATCCGTCCTGTTTGCTATATGCCATCACAAGAGGCCCGCGCAATCAAGGCGGCAGGCCTTCCTATCGCACTGGCGGCACGCACGAACACCCCTGAACGGCAGGCGTTGGCGGCTGTGCACATTCCGGGTTTCGCGGCTCGGGTTTCGGCACTAGAACGATCATTCAACTGGGGGAGGAGATTCGCCGTCATGCGCGCCGCCACAATGCTTTTGCCCCTTGCCTTCGCCGCCGCCGCTCCTGCTGCCGCCGAGGTCCGCCGCGCTGACGCGCAGGGCTTCGAGATCGAATCGACCGCGATGCTCGTCACCACCCCCGCCGACAGCTACGCCGCGCTCGGCAGGATCGGCGAGTGGTGGAACGCTTCGCACAGCTTCTCCGGCGACGCCGCCAACATGCGGCTCACGCTCGAGGCGGCGGGATGCTTCTGCGAGGCGATCCCCGCGACCGGCGGCTCGGTCGAGCATGGCCGGGTGATCGCCGCGATGCCCGGCGAGATGCTCCGCATCCAGTCGGCGCTCGGCCCGCTCCAGTCCGAGCCCGTGACCGGAATCCTGACCTGGCGGCTCGAATCGGTCGACGGCGGCACGCGAGTCACGATGAGCTACACCGTCGGCCCGATCCGCGGCGACGTCCCCGCGCTCGCCGCGGCCGTCGATCAGGTGCTGACCGAGCAGCTCAACCGGCTGCAGACGCATCTCGCGCATTAGCCTTCAGCCGAGCGCCTTCGACGATTCGACGATCGCGTCGGCGAGCCCGGCGGTTAGCGCGTCGATCTGTTCCCTCCCGATGATAAGCGGCGGCGAAAGCGCGATCGTGTCGCCCGTCGCGCGGATGAGCAGCCCGTTGGCGAAGGCGCGCGTGAACACGTCATAGCCGCGCGCGCCGGGGCGGCCCTCGATCGGCGCGAGCTCGACCGCGCCGACCAGGCCGATGTCGCGGACGTCGATCACGTTCGGCGCCTGGCGGAGCGCATGGACCGCCTCCCGCCAATGGCCCTCGAGAACGCGCGCGCGCGTGAACAGCCCCTCGTCCTCGTAGATTTGGATCGCCGCGAGCATCGCCGCGCAGGCGGCGGGGTGCCCCGAATAGGTGTAGCCGTGGAACAGCTCGATCGCCTCGGGCGGGCCTTGCTGCATCGCCTCGCGTACGTGCGCGCCGATTGCGACCGCGCCCATCGGCACCGCGCCGTTGGTCAGCCCCTTGGCCATGGTCATGAGATCGGGGGTCACGTCGAACCGCTCGGCGGCGAAGCGCGCGCCGAGGCGGCCGAATCCCGTGATCACCTCGTCGAAGATCAGCAATATGCCATGCGCGTCGCAGATTGCGCGGAGCCGCTCGAGATAGCCGACCGGCGGCGGCAGCACCCCCGTCGATCCCGCCATCGGCTCGACGATCACCGCCGCGATCCGCTCGGCCCCGCGCTCGGCGATCACGCGCAACAGATCGTCGGCGAACTCCGCGCCGTGCGTGGGCTGGCCGCGCGCGAAGCCGTTGCGCGCGGGATCGTGGGTGTGGCGGATATGGTCGGTCTCGGCGAGCAGCGGGCCGAAGGCCGCGCGCGTGGTGGGCAGCCCGCCGACCGAGATGCCGCCGAAATTGACGCCGTGATAGGCGCGATCGCGCCCGATCAGCCAGACGCGCGCGGGCTCGCCGCGCGCGGCCCAATAGGCGCGCGCGATCTTGAGCGCGGTGTCGACCGCCTCGCTCCCCGAATTGACGAAGAACACGCTGTCAAGCCCGGCGGGGAGCAGCCCGATGAGCCTCTCGGCGGCCGCGAAAGCGAGCGGATGGCCCATCTGGAAGGGCGGCGCGTAATCGAGGTTGGTCAGCGTCTCGCGCACCGCCTCGGCGATCGCGGCGCGGCCGTGGCCGAGGTTGACGCACCATAGCCCCGCCGCGCCGTCGAGCACGCGGCGCCCGTCGGTCGTCTCGTAATACATTCCCTCCGCGCGCGCGAGCAGCCGCGGCGCGGCGCGGAACCGGCGGTTGGCGGTGAACGGCATCCACCACGCCGGCGAAAGCGCGCCCTCGACCGAAGCCTCGTCCATCTCCGCCGCCTCCCCTCTACCGCCGACTAAGCGGGCGATGATCGTGCGTAAAGTCTCGCGCCGGGGTTGGAGCGCCTCACGTCACATTATCGACCCTGAGCCATATCCACGCCGCGAGCGCGGCAAATACCCCCGCGACGATCAGGAACGGCAACGGCGCCCACAGCCCGTAGATCAGTACCCCGGCGGCGGGCGCGGCGATGAAGGCGAAGCCGTTGACCGAGGTCACCATCCCCGCGACCGCCCCCTGTTCCTCCTCCTCGACCGCGAGGCTCGGCCCGGCGGTGTAGCCGGGGCGGAACAGCCCCATGCCGAGCGAGACGATCGCGAAGCCGATGGTCAGCGCGTGGAGCGTTTCGGCGAAGGCGGTCAGCGCCGCGCCGGCCCCACCGATCGCCAGCCCCCAGATCATCAATCGCTTGGGCCCGAGCCCGAGATGGGGGATCAGCGCCCATTGCGCGAGCAGCTGCGCGCCCGCCCCCGCCATCATCACGATTCCGACCGCCTGCTGCGCCGCCCCGACATCGCCGCCCCCGCCCGGCGAGACGCCGAGCCGGTCGATCACGAGAAAGCCGATCACGCCGAGCAGCACCGCATGGCCGTGCCCGCCGATGACGCCGATCAGGTGCCAGGGGAGCACGCGCGGGTCGCGCCACCGCAACGGGGTGGCCACGCTCTCCTCCCGCGCCACTCCCGCCCCGGCGCCGCCGATCGCCGGGTAAGCGACGATCTGCCCTTTCGCTTCGCTGCGCGGCGCATCGTCGGGCAGGCGCAGGACCAGCAGCGCAAGGACGATCGCGCCGATCGCGGCGAAAGCA
>JACMKH010000494.1 GCA_014380205.1 Sphingomonadaceae bacterium | reverse complement strand
TCTCGAAGGCGAAGCGCGGGATCTTGGTGACGACATAGTCGATCGTCGGCTCGAAGCTCGCGGGGGTGGCGCCGGTGATGTCGTTGTCGATCTCATCGAGCGTGTAGCCGACCGCGAGCTTGGCCGCGACCTTGGCGATCGGAAAGCCCGTCGCCTTCGAGGCGAGCGCGGAGGAACGCGAGACGCGCGGGTTCATCTCGATCACCACCAGCCGCCCATCGGCGGGATTGACCGCGAACTGGACATTCGATCCCCCCGTCTCGACCCCGATCTCGCGCAGCACCGCGATGCTCGCGTTGCGCATGATCTGATATTCCTTGTCGGTCAGCGTCAGCGCGGGCGCGACCGTGATCGAGTCGCCGGTATGAATCCCCATCGGATCGACGTTCTCGATCGAGCAGATGATGATCGCGTTGTCGGCGCGGTCGCGCACGACCTCCATCTCATATTCCTTCCAGCCGAGCACCGATTCCTCGATCAGCACCTCGGTGGTCGGCGAGGCGTCGAGCCCGCCCAGCACGATCGCCTGGAACTCGTCGCGGTTGTAGGCGATGCCCCCGCCCGTCCCGCCGAGCGTGAACGAGGGGCGGATGATCGCGGGGAGGCCGACCTCGTCGAGCGCGGCGAACGCCTCGTCGAGCGAGTGCGCGATCGCCGAGCGCGGGCTTTCGAGCCCGATCCGCTCCATCGCCTGGCGGAACTTGAGGCGGTCCTCGGCCATTTCGATCGCCGCCGCGTCCGCGCCGATCATCGCGCAGCCGTATTTCTCGAGCGTGCCGTCCTTCCACAGCGCGAGCGCGGTGTTGAGCGCGGTCTGCCCGCCCATCGTCGGCAGCACCGCATCGGGGCGCTCGCGCTCGATGATCTTGGCGACGATCGCGGGCGTGATCGGCTCGACATAGGTCGCGTCGGCCAATTCGGGATCGGTCATGATCGTCGCCGGGTTCGAATTGACCAGGACAATCCGATACCCCTCCTCCTTGAGCGCCTTGACCGCCTGCGTACCCGAATAATCGAACTCGCACGCCTGCCCGATCACGATCGGCCCGGCGCCGATGATCAGGATCGAGGAGATGTCGGTGCGCTTGGGCATTGATTATCCTGCAATCATTGCATACATCGATTGCAATGCAATCACTGGAGCTGCATCATGGCCAGTCTGACCATCCGAAACATCCCCGAGGAGGTGAAGGCCCGTTTCCGGCAGCTCGCGGCCGCGCACGGGCGGTCGATGGAGGAGCACATGCGCCATCTGATCGCCGATCTCGTCAGGGATGACGATCGAACGCCCCCTGTCGTGAAGGATAATATCGTGCCCGATCGAGCTTTCCGAACCTATGCCGCAAGCACTATCCCCGATCCGGCCCCATTGGAAAAGGATTGGGTCGCAGAGCTGCGCCAGCTCGCTGCCGGGGCCGATCTGCGGGTTCCGCCGCGCCGCGCGCAGAAGCTCGACGCGCCCGATCTGTGATCCTTGTCGACACGAACGTCTGGAGCGAGCTGACCAAGTCGACAAAGAATCCCAAGGTCGACGGATGGCTGCGGACGAACCAACCCGATCTGGTGCTGTCGTCAATCGTGATCGCGGAAATCCGCTTCGGGATCGAGCTGCCGCAGGGCGCGAGCCGGCGAGCGGCGCTCGAATCATGGCTCGCGGGTCTCGAATCGCAGTTTGCCGACCGCATGCTGTCGTTCGATCGGGCATCGGCGCATGTCTTCGGGCTGATCGCGGCCAAGCGGCGCGCGGACCTCGAGGAAGCGAAGATTCTCGACATGCAGATCGCCGCGCAGGCGATCGCGCACGGCATGGACATCGCCACGCGCAATGTCCGCGATTTCGAATGGACGGGCGTGGCCGTGATCGATCCGTGGCGGGCGTGATCGCGATCAATTCGCCGCCTCGAGCGAATCGACATAGACCACGCGCATGCCGCGCGGGTGGGCCCAGTTCTCGACGCAGGCGAGCTGGTCGGCGAAGGGCGAGACGGTGAGCAGGAAGAGCGCGGCGGGAAGCGCGCGGTCCTGGATCAGCTCGGCCTCGGCCACCCCACACCCCCGCGCCACCCCCGCGAGCTCGCCCGCGCTGTACATCGGATAGCGCGGGGCGCAGGCGGAGAGGGCGAGCGAAAAGACAGCCATCGAGAGGACTGAGCAGATGACCGCGCGCCTGGGCACTATTGACTATTGGCCTCCGGGAATAGTCGATCGATCGGTGGGGCCTCGACGACAGGGGTCGTGACGTTGCAACCACGAGCCGCGAACGCAGTGATGCTCGCAATCAGCGCGCCAATGCGCTCAGCTCGATCAGCGGGCTGAATCGTTGTTAGATCGATGTCGTTCCAAGATGTTTGCGCGCAGTTAGGGAAGCCAGCGACGATGCGAAGGTGATGTTGCTGACGGTCAAGACTCAAAACGTATGAACCGTTCCTATAACCGCCTTCGCACAGGCGCTCGGAACACGGGGCGAAGGCGCGCCAAAGCCGCTCGGCGAATGTCCACTGTCGGTCAGGAAATTGCGCCAGATAAGTAGGAATCGCGGGGGGTGGGTCAGCGCGTGCCACTGACGCCCCGAGCATACAGAATGCCAGTATCAGGAGTCGCGATTGCCGCGTCATTTGTTTCCTCCCACCATCCCCGCAAATTTCCCGAACAAATACGCGCTGTCCTGCGGCCCCGGGCTCGCCTCGGGGTGATATTGGACGCTGAACGCGGGTCTGTCCGTCAGCTCGAAGCCGCAGTTGCTGCCGTCGAACAGGCTGACGTGGGTCTCGCGCGCGCCGGCGGGAAGGCTGTCGCGCTCGACCGCGAAGCCGTGGTTCATGCTGGTGATCTCGACGCGGCCGTCGGCGAGGCGCTTGACCGGGTGGTTGGCGCCGCGGTGGCCCTGGCGCATCTTGGCGGTGCGCGCGCCGACCGCGAGCCCGAGCAGCTGATGGCCGAGGCAGATGCCGAACAGCGGCTTGCCCGTGTCGAGCATGCTGCGGATCACGGGGACGGCGTATTCGCCCGTCGCGGCGGGATCGCCGGGGCCGTTGGAGAGGAAGAAGCCGTCGGGACGGTGCGCCATGACATCGTCGAAGCTCGCGGTCGCGGGGAGCACGGTGACGCGCGCGCCGGCGTGGGCGAGATGGCGGAAGATGTTGCGCTTCGAGCCGTAGTCGATCGCGACCACATGTGGACGGTCATCATCTTCCCTGCCCTCGGCATAGCCCTGCCCCAGCGCCCACATCCCGCCCGACCAACGGTACATCTGCCGACACGACACCTCCTTCGCGAGATCCATCCCCTCGAGCCCCGGCCATGCGCGCGCCTCGGCGAGCAGCGCGTCGACATCGAACCGCCCGTCCGCCGAATGCGCGATCACGCCGTTGGGCGCGCCGCCGAGACGGATCCGCCGCGTCAGCGCCCGCGTATCGACGCCCGCCAGCCCGATCCGCCCGTTGGCGCGCATCCAGGCGTCGAAGCCGGTCTCCGCGCGAAAATTGCTCGGCGCGGTGACGTCCTCGCGCAGCACGCAGCCCAGCGCCCAGGGATTGTCCGCCTCGAGATCCTCGTAGTTCGCGCCGACATTGCCGATGTGCGGGAAGGTGAAGGTGACGATCTGCCGCGCATAGGAGGGATCGGTCATGATCTCCTGATAGCCGGTCATCGCCGTGTTGAAGCAGACCTCGCCGACCGCCGAGCCTTCGGCGCCGAACCCCCGCCCCCAGACCACCGCGCCGTCGGCGAGGACCAATACGCCCGTCGCCCCTTCAGGCGCGGTCGTGGCGGCGGCGTCGGCCATCGCTGGGCGGTTCCTTGACAATGCGGCGGGCGGGCAAACGGCTGTGAGCTAGGCGCGGGGGGATGCGGGGTCAATGCTGTTCAGGGCACCTGTCCCCGGTTAGAACGGGCGCGATTTACGAAGGAGGCGGACATGATCCGCGACGATGTCAAGGCCGCCGAGGTCGCGGCGATGAAGGCGGGAGACAGGCCGCGCGCCGCCGCTGCGCGCCAGATTCTCGCGCGGATCAAGGACCGCGACATCGAGCTCAGGCCCAAGGGCGGCGCGGCCGACGACGACGCGATGGTCGTCGAGCTGCTCCAGAAGATGGTCAAGCAGCGCCGCGAGTCGATCGCGATGTACGAGACGGGCGGCCGCCAGGAGCTCGCCGACGCCGAGGCGGCCGAGATCGCCGTCATCGAGGAGTTCCTCCCCGCGCAGCTTTCGGACGCCGAGCTCGATCTCGCGATCGACGCGATCGTCACCGAATCGGGCGCGGCGGGCCTCGCCGAGATGGGCCGCGTGATGGCGCTGGTGAAGGCGCGTCACGGCGGCCAGATCGACATGGCCAGGGCGAGCGCGATGGTCCGGGCCCGGCTCGCGGGTTGACTTGGCTCCACCCCGGGCGGAAAGTTCGCCAGCAGGTCGCAACCCGGGAGATTTCAATGCCACGCCCTGGCATGGCGATGCTCGCGCTGCTCCTGTGGCTCGCGGGTTGCGCGGGCGAGGACGACGCCGCCGAGGAGCCGCCGATCGCGCCCTCCGGCAGCGTGGTCACCGCGACCGACTATGAATCGCTGCTGCTCGGCGACGCGCTCGAAGGCCCCGGCGGCCCGAGCCTCGACGCCTCGCTGATCGCTGGCGAGAACGCCGTCGGCGACCTTTCAAGCGAGGTCCGCTGCCCGAGCGTCGCCGGCCCCTGCTACCCGGCGGGGCTGCCCGCCACGGCGATCTACACCTATATCTACCACGTCCGCCCCGGCATCGACGATCCCAACGACGCGGGGCTCGCGACTCCCGAGCGCGTCATCCCGGTCGAGCGCGGCGAGAGCTTCGCCCTCGGTTTCCCGGCGGCGGGGTTCACCGGCGTCGCGGGCTATGCGATCGACGACGCGGGCGCGGTGCTCGCCGAGGGGTTCAACGCGACGATCAGCTGCGCGGGCGGGCGCATCGTCTGGACCGTGCCCCCCGACGCGGGCTGGAGCACGGGCGAGGCGATCACCTTCTTCTGGCAATCGACTCAGCCGCCCTCGGGCGAGCTCGGCGATTACGTCTTCATCGCCGACGGCGCCGAGGCGCGCGGGCGGGGGCCGATGCCCGAGCCGGGAGGAAATCCGCTCCCGGCAGTGTGTGGCTGACCCGCCCTAATTCCGCACCCTGATCGCGATCTGCGCCACGGTATGCGCCTGATGCGGGTCGAGCGCGTCGCGCAGCCGCGCGTCGCGCTCGCTTTCGACGCGCAGGACCTCCGCGAGCAGGGTGACATGCTCTCCGAACGGCCGCCGCGCCGCGAGCGTGAAGGCCCAGCCCTCCTCGTCATCCTCGCCGGCGGTGACGCTGCCGCGCCCGCGCGTGTCGAACGCCTCGACGCGGCCCGAAAGGCTCGCCGAGCCGATCTGCTGCGTCGCCATCGCGAAGGCCGAGCGGAAGCGCGTGTCGACCCAGATGCGGCCCCCCCTGGGGAAGCCCATTTCGGTCGTCCCCGCCATCGCCTGGCCGGTGAGCTGAAGCTCGGGCGTGACATCGACCCGCGCGCCGAGGCTGTCGAAGCGCGTGCGCCAGCCCCATTGCATGGTCGCGGTGACCGCCTCGGGATCGCCGCGGTTGTCGTAATGCAGCCCCTCTAGGCGCACGCCCGGCGCGCTCCATCCAATCCCGCCGTAGAAGCCGACGCGATCGTCGATCTCGATGACGGGGCGCGTCCGCGCGGCCTGCGCGAAGGTCATGAACCCGTCGAGCTGGGGCAGCGGCTGACGGCCGAACGCAGTCGCCTTTTGGTCGTGCAGGGCCCAGCCGCGAAACGCGAGCAAGGTCCCCGAGGTGTCGTTCCAGCCGAACAGCGCCCCCGTCGCGCGCAGCCGGCCGCCCCAGAGCGGCAGCGATCCGCTCGCCTCCCAGCCGACCAGCTTGACCTCCTCGCCGATCCAGCTGTTTATCGCCGAGGGGGTGATCGTCTCGGTCACCGCCCATTCGGGCCCCGAGTGCTCGAGCGACACCGGCGGCCAGAACAGCCCCGCCCGCGTCGAAAGCCTGATCGCGCCGATCGGGTCGTGGCGATAGAAAAGGAACGCCTCGGACAGGTCGATCGCATGCTCCTGTCCGTGCTGCGCGGTGAGCGCCAGCGTCGCGCCGAGCGACCAGCTGAGCTCGGGCTGCCACACCAGATCGGCCTCGACCGCCTCGGGCCGAACCCGCAAGTCTCCGTCCTCATCTCCGCCGAACCGCGCCTTGCCGAAGCCGCCGTCGATCCACGACGCTTCGCCTTCCGCGACCACCAGCCGCGCGTCGCCGGCGAGCGTCAGTGGATTGCCCGAAAGGCTGCCGTAATCCTGCGCGGGCGCGGACGTCGCGAAGGCGAGCGCGAGCGCGCCTGCGATCCACAGGATCGCCGGTCGACGCACCCTGCTCCGGGTCGACGCGTTCATAGCGACCGTTAACCATGATCGTGGTTAAGAAAGCGTGGATGCGCATCGCAGTCGGTGACCCGAAACCCACACGTTCCGCGCCTCTACAGGCACGATGACAGTGGATGAATCGCGCCTTCGCCGATTGATTTCGCGCCGCCCCGGCGGTAGCGATTATAATATCGCGCCATGTCGCTGAGCCCCGCATTCCTCGACGAGCTGCGCCTGCGCACGACGCTGAGCGCGCTGATCGGCAAGCAGGTCAAGCTGACCCGCGCCGGGCGCGAGTGGAAGGCGTGCTGCCCCTTCCACAACGAGAAGACCCCCTCATTCACGGTGAGCGACGAAAAGGGCTTCTACCATTGCTTCGGCTGCTCGGCCCATGGCGACGCGATCCGCTGGCTGACCGACGCGCGCGGGCTTTCGTTCATCGATGCGGTGAAGGAGCTCGCCGACGCCGCCGGGATGCAGCTCCCCGCGCCCGACCCGCGCGCGGCGGAGCGGCAGGACCGGCTCG
>JACMKH010000493.1 GCA_014380205.1 Sphingomonadaceae bacterium | reverse complement strand
CACTCTCGCCGGCCTCCACTCCATCTGCCCGCCCGGCCAGTGCCACGCCTATCAGAACGTCGCCTATGACGCGGCTTCCGACATCGTCGAGAAGGTCACCGGCAAGCCCTATGCCCGCGCCGTCCACGAGCAATTGTTCCTGCCGCTCGGCATGACCTCAGCGACGATGAGCCGGCGGGGCCTGATGAGCGCGCGCAGCTGGGCGCGGCCCCATCGCGGCGGCCGCGGCTCGAAGCCGCTCGAGGTAATGGAATCTTACTATCGCGTGCCGGCGGCGGGCGGCGTCAACAGCTCGATCCTCGATCTCGCGGTGTGGATGCAGGCGCAGATGGGGATGGCCCCCGAGGTGCTTTCGCCGAGCGTGCTCGCGGCGCTCCACCGCCCCCAGGTGCGCACGATCGGTGAGGACCGCCGCAACCGCCGCTACCTCGGACGGCTGACCAACGCGCACTACGCGCTCGGCTGGCGCGTCTACGACTATGCGGGCCATCGGCTGGTCGGCCACCGCGGCGCGGTGAGCGGCTATCGCTCGATGATCCTGTTCGATCCCGAGAGCCGCACCGGCGTCGTGGCGATGTGGAACTCCTCGAGCGGCCGCCCCTTCGGCGTCGCGATCGACGCGTTCGACATGCTTTATGGGCTGCCGGATGGGGACTGGACGCGGGGCGGGGAGGGGGCGCGCGAGGCGATGCCCGATCCGGCCATCGCCAGCGAGATTCCGGTCAGCACGACCGGACGGCGACGCCCGGGCGCGACGTTCGAGACGCCCTCGACCCGCTGACCTTCCGCGTCAGACCGCCGCTCGCAGCCTGTGCCGCGCCAGCGCCTCGTAATCGGCGTGGCAGGCGTCGGCGATGCGTTGGGCGTCGGGGGCGAGCGCGGGGGGAGCGCTGGGCGGGGCGAAGCCCGTGCTGCGTTCGACCGCGGCGTACCAGTGGCGGCCCCAGATGCCGTCGGTGTCGCGCGGGCCGGGTTCCCAGACGAGCATCGCGGGGTCCCAGGGGATGTCGAGCGCGGCGCACAGCGCGCGCAGCATGCCCTCGGGATCGGCGAGCACGTCGGCGCTGTCGATGACGGGCGGGGCGTGGCCGAGCCGGTCGGCCTCGCGCTCGAAATAGGCGAGCAGCCCCGCATAGCCGAGCCGTTCGGGCGAGCGCAGGTCGTTCTTCGCCGCGTAGCTCGCGACCACCGCGCCGGGGTCGCGGATCAGGAAAGCGTGGCGGTGGTCGGGGAAATCGTCGATCGCAACGGGGCCGACCATGTGGTGCGGCATGTGCTTCTGGTACCAGATCGGCTTGCCGCCCGGCGCAGGGCCGTTCATCGCCTCGGCGACGCTCGCCCAGTCGCAATCCATCGACGCGATGCTCTCGGCCGCCATCGGCTGCGCCTCGCCGGTCGCCTTGAGGAACGCGCCGTAGAAGGGCTCGTCGGTCACAGCGCAATCGGGGCGGCTACCGAACCCGCGCATCATCGCGGTCGAGATGTTGCGCGGGCCCGACCACATCGCAATGCGGACCGTCACGGGCGGCCCCGCGAGGCGACATCGGCCTCGATCCGCGCGATGTAGAGCTTTTGGAGCCGCTCGACCATCGGCCCGCGCGCCTCGCTGATCACGCGGCCGTCGATGCGCCGCACGGGTACGAGCCCCGCGAAGGTGCCCGTCACGAACGCCTCGTCGGCGCCATAGACGTCGGTCAGCGAGAAGTTCTTCTCGAACACGGGGATGCCGGCATCGCGGCACAGCTCGATCACCATCCCGCGTGTGATCCCGCCGAGGCAGAAATCCCCGCTTGAGGTCCACACCTCGCCTTTGCGCACGATGAAGAAATGGGTTGAGTTACATGTCGCGACGAAGCCGTGCGGATCGAGCATCAGCGCCTCGTCAGCGCCCGCCTCGGCCGCCTGGATGCACGCGGTGATACAGTTGAGCTTGGAATGCGAATTGAGCTTGGGGTCCTGGACGTCGGGATAGCCGCGGCGGACGTGGACCGTGAACAGGCTGATCCCGCGCGCCGCCTTGTCGGGCGACGGCTCTTTGTGCTCGGCGATGATCACGATCGTCGCGGGCGAGATCACCACCCGCGGGTCCTGATAGGGGGTCGAGCGGACGCCGCGCGTCACCATCAGCCGGATATGGACGCCCTCGTCCATCCCGTTGGCGTCGAGCGTCGCGTAGAGCCGGCGCTCGATCTCGGCGCGGTCGATGCCGATGTCCATCGCGATCGCCTTGGCGCCTTCCCACAGCCTGTCGAGGTGCCGATCGAGCAAGGCGATCCGCCCGTGGTGGACGCGCAGCCCCTCCCACACGCCGTCGCCGAGCACGAACCCCGAATCGAACACCGAGATCATCGCCCGCTCGCGCGGGACGAGGTCGCCGTTGACGTCGATCAGGATCGCCGCGTTGCGCGGGTCCCCTTCATGGTGTTGCGCGGCCGTGGCCATCGTCCAGCTATAGGCGCGCCGGGCCGTTCACAAGCCGTGCAGGGGTGCGAATCGGCCCGTCCGAGTCGGACTAGTGATTCCAGACGCTTGGAATTCCGCGCCCGGATGCGTTCCTTAACACATGTTCGACTCGCCGCGAGTCAGCCCCACCCGGTCGATTAGGGGGCTCGCGGATTCGCCGCGGCGCAACAATATTGCTACGCGACACATACGAATTTGCGAAATAGGGTTGCGGGTGGCACAAAATCTGATGACCGGCAACGGGCTTATTGCCCGTGCGCGGCGTTATTTTCCTGACTATGAGATTCACGTCCGATCGGGCGGGCGTCTGCGATTCATCAGGATTTCGAGCAGGCTGCAGATGAAGGTCGCCGGCATCGCCGCGGCCGCGCTGCTCGCCTGGCTGATGTTCACGCTCGTCATGATCGGGCTCCAGCTGTGGAGCGCCAGCTCGCAGGTCGCGCTCGACCAGCGCGCGGCGGCGGTCGCCCAGACCGCGGGCCGCGTCGAGGCCTATCGCGACAGCGTCGAGAGTGAGGTCGAGCGGATCGAGCGCCGCCAGGCCGCGCTCGACGCGCTGGTCCGCGAGCATTTCGGCGATGTCGACTACAACGTCGAGCCCGCGCCCACCGCGACGGATGAGATCAGCGCGGCGATCCCAGAAGCCTCGGCGCTTGGCCGGCTCGAGGCGCGCCAGCTCGCCTTCGCGCAGGCGCTCGAACGCGAGGTCGAGGAGCGCACCGCGCGCGCCGAGGCGGCGATCCGCGAGTT
>JACMKH010000492.1 GCA_014380205.1 Sphingomonadaceae bacterium | reverse complement strand
TCGCGCCCGGCGAGGCGCTGCTCGTGACATGGCAGGTGTTCGCCTACACGGGCCCGCGCGAGGCGTTGCGCGTGCGCGTGCGCCCCGCCGGGGAGCTAGGCGTCTGGGCCGCCTCGGCCGATCTGCCCGTCGTCGGCATGTCCACGCACAGCTATCGCTTCCCGATGGAGGGCGTCTGGTTCATCGGCGCGGGCGCGTCGCTCCACTCGCACCACCGCTGGATGATCGCCGAGGAGTTCGGGCTCGACATCCTCCGGATCGGCGGGGATGGCGCGACCCACCGCGGCGATGGGTCCGCGTTCTCGGACTATCTGGCTTATAGCGCCGAGGTGCGCGCGGCGGCGGCGGGCGAGGTGGTCGCGGCGGTCGACGGAATCGCCGAGGATCTGGGCGCGATGCAGCGAGCGGGCGAAAGCGACGAGGACTATAACCGGCGGCTCCTCGCCGATCAGGCGCGGCGGCTGTCGGGCGGCGACGAGGCCATCATCGGCAATCATGTCGTGATCCGGCACCAGGGCGACGAATATTCGGTCTATGCGCACCTCCAGCCGGGCAGTGTGCGGGTTCGCGTCGGGCAAGAGCTCGCGGCGGGCGAGGTGCTCGGATTGCTCGGCAGCTCGGGCAACTCGACCGAGCCGCACCTTCACTTTCAGCTGTGCGACGGACCCCGGCCGCTGCACTGCGCGGGAATTCCCATCGCCTTCGAGGGATTCGACGCGCCGCCGCAGACCGGGGATATCGTCGGGGGCGAATAGCCGGGTCTATCTGTGCACCAGCGCCGCCCGCGCGCGCCCCAGCCGCTCGGCCGCCGCGTCGAGCGTGTCGTCGCGCTTGGCGAAGCAGAGGCGCACGGTGCTCGTCACGGGCCGCTCGTCGTAGAGCGCGGAAACGGGGATCGCGGCGACGCCGAACTCCGCGACGATGCGCTGGCAGAAGCTCTCGTCGTCGAGGCCGATGCCCGAGGCGGGGAGGTCGATGAGCAGGAAATATGTCCCCGCGCAGGGCAGCACCGCATAGCCCGCGTCGGTCAGCGCGCTCGCGAGCCGGTCGCGCGAGCGCTCATAGCCTGCGCGCATGTCGGTGAAATAGCCGTCGTCCTTGGCGAGGCCGTGCGCGACCGCGGCCTGGAGGTTCGGCGCGGTGGTGAAGGTCAGGAACTGGTGCGCCTTGGCGATCGGATCAGCAAGGCGCGGCGCGGCGATCGCCCAGCCGACCTTCCATCCGGTGAGCGAGAAGATCTTGCCCGCCGAGCCGATCTTGACCGCGCGCTCGCGCATGCCCGGGAGGGTCATCAGGGAGCGATGGACGCGGCCGTCGAACACGACATGCTCCCACACCTCGTCGCAGATCGCGATCAGATCGCGCGCGACGCAGAACTCGGCAAGCATTGCGAGCTCTTCGTCCGAAACCATCGAAGCGCTCGGGTTAAGCGGGCTGTTGAGTACGATCGCGCGCGTGCGTGGGCTCGCTACGGCGTCGAGCGCCTCGCGCGTAATCCGCCAGTCGGGCGGCGCGAGGCCGATGAAGCGCGGCGCGCCGCCCGCCTGGCGGATCAGCGGGACATAGGCGTCATAGGCGGGCTGGAAGACGATCACCTCGTCGCCGGGCGAGACCAGCCCGAGGATCGTCGCGGCGAGCGCTTCGGTCGCCCCCGAGGTGACGATCGTCTCGCCCGGCCAGTCGATTTCGAGCCCCTGATGATGCGCGTAATGCGCCGCGATCGCGCGCCGCAGCGCCTCGGTCCCGCGCGTCGGCGGATACTGGTTGTCCCCCGTGAGCAGCGCCTCGGCCGCCGCCGCGAGCATATCCTCGGGCCCGCGCGCATCGGGAAACCCCTGGCCGAGATTGATCGCGCCCCTGGCCTGCGCGAGCGCCGACATGCGGGTGAAAACGGTGACGGGGAGCGAGGCGAAGACGGGGTTCATAGAGAGTGATTGCGACGGGCGGACCTAGAGCACAATCGCTCCGATTTTCGCCCATAGCCGTAAGTCGGTAGCCGAGCCATACCTTCTGGCGGCTTACCGCGCCACGGCGATTGATGGGCGCCTCGCAAGGAGTCAGATAGGATAGGCGATAAACCAGATCATATGGCTAGTTGTAAAATTGCAGCCAATGTTGACTCTTTGTCCGTCGCGAGTCACCAAGGGAGCGCTACTCCGACCCTCTATCGAGGACGCCAAACATGAGCATGCATGAGAGATGGCCGTCCGGCCCTTGGGAATGGGACGAAAAGACTCGCGAATCTGTAGACAGCGCGCCAGAACGATACGCCGGGAATCACTTTTGTGAATTTTGGATTTCTAACGAGACGCGAGAGATTTGGGAAAGAACCGGAATTCGGTACCCATTAGGTAGCGCAGTCCAGACAGCGCTTGGTCGTATAACAACAGAATTTCTTGTAGAGGATTTCGAAACACAGGTGGGAGCTGACGAGAGCATCGTTTCCCTTTTTGGATTAGTCGATGATCACCGCACGTTAGATACTGCGCTCTCCATAAGCGCATCGGCCAAATATGGAGGAGGCGGATTTGGAGGGAGCGCGACCGCATCGTTGTCCAAATCCTATAGCCACTCCCGCAGATCAGTGTCGCTCGCCTTCACTAAAGTCGTAAGGATTGGTAAAGAGTATGCGCTTCGCCCGCAGTGGAATGAAGACGCAATGGGATTTTGGGGCGCGCAATCCAAAAATCGCTTTTATCAAAGATATGGTGACCACTTCGTTCATTCCCTTATTTATGGGGGAATGCTAAGTCTTGTTCTTCAAATTGACTTTTCCACAGCCGAAGCTGCGGAGGAATTTCATCTTAGCGCAGGCGGCTCTTACGGTGGCGGGAGCGGGTCGGTTGACATATTATTCACGAAGATAGAGACTTCTAGCAAGGCGAATGTTCAGCTGTATGGTCATGTGTCTGGCGTTAACGAATTTCCAGACGTAGAATATAATGTCAAGGACCCCGCTGGTATCATACGGAAGCAAGACATAAATGGGTCTTTGTTACAATCCCTGATCGATTACTATAATGAATTTGAGGAAAAAGTTTATGAACGGCCGGAGCGGACGGTAACAGCAATTGAAACAAGGCACATTGATCACTGCTCTGGCGCTCCTGGCGACGCTATCGATATAACTGAGGTATCGAAAATGTACTGGGGAAAACTAAATGAGTTGGAAGGGTGTCGTGCAGAGGTAGAGGCAGTTCAAGCGGACGCCGAGTACATAGTTGAAGTCGGATATTCTTGGAACCCTGCCGACGTCAAAGGCGAAGCAAAGGAGCTTTCATATGAAGCATTGAGGCTATTAGAAACTATTGACGAAGAGGGCCGTTCTTTTATTGAAGACTACGACAAAGAATTGAACCTCCCTGTCGTACCACATTTACCTGCATTCTGGTTTGTAACGCTTCCGCCCGTAAGGACGCAGAAAAGTTTGCACTTCGGCTCGGATGAGGTGGGTTGGCTCGCTGCCGGTCTTGCAGATTCCCCTCGAGTTGTCGTTATAGAACTGATCTTCTCCGGAAGGCAGCATTACCATCAACCGGCACGCGATGTTGATTTGGAAATCGTCGGCGCCAATTACGAAAGTGAAGCGGAAGACGTTAAAAATAGCAAGAGGGTAAAAATTTCAGGTACAAAGACAGTTACTCTAATGCAACCTATTGATAAAGAGGAAGGTTACGACCTTGCTATAGTAAGAGCTACAATTCGTGGCTCACTGGCCGATCCTAAACTGACAATCAGTATACGCTATTAAGTAACGGTCACTAAGCTATGCGTTGCCCAGTCGTCCACAGCTTACTTGGCGACCCTTATATCTCTATCTGTCAACGAAACACCACCGTCCGGTTGCCATAGGCCAGCACGCGGTGCTCGGCGTGCCATTTGACCGCGCGCGCGAGCACGATCGATTCGATGTCGCGGCCGGCGGCGACGAGCGCGTCGGGGGGCATCGCATGGTCGACGCGGGCGGCCTCCTGCTCGATGATCGGGCCTTCGTCGAGATCGGCGGTGACGAAATGCGCGGTCGCGCCGATCATCTTGACACCGCGCGCGTGCGCCTGGTGGTAGGGCTTGGCGCCCTTGAAGCTCGGCAGGAAGCTGTGGTGGATGTTGATGATCCGCCCCGAATATTCGGCGCAGAACGCATCCGAGAGCACCTGCATGTAGCGCGCGAGCACGATGAAATCGCAATTCTCGCTCTCGAACACGCGCTTGAGTTCGGCCTCGGCGGCTTCCTTGCCGTCCTTCGGCACCGGGATATGGATGTAGGGGATGCCCGCGGCGGCGGCGAGCGGGGCCATGTCGGGATGGTTCGAGACGATCGCGGGGACCTCGATCGGCAGCGCGCCGATGCTCAGCCGATAGAGCAGGTCGTTGAGGCAGTGGCCGAACTTCGAGACCATCAGCAGCACGCGCGGCTTGCTCGCGCTGTCGAAGATCGCCCAGTCCATCGCAAAGCCGTCGCCGATCGGCTGGAAGTTGCGCTGGAGCGTCTCGAGCCCTGCCGCGCCCTCGCTCGCGAAGGTCACGCGCATGAAAAAGCGGCCGGTCAGCGGCGAATCATATTGCGCCGAATCGAGTATGTTGCAGTCGGCGCCGGCGAGGAAGCTCGCGACGGCGGCGACGATCCCCTTGCGGTCGGGGCAGGAGACGGTGAGCACAAATTGGGGGGCCATCGAGCGATCCTTGGGCATCAGCGGTCGATGCGCAGGCCGGGCTTGCCCGGCGGCGCGGTGAAGCGGCCGTCGGCGAGCGTGCGCACCCAGCGCGCGGTCTTGGCGAAGCCGCCGAACGGGAAGAAATGGAGCCGCGTCGGCCCCGCGTAGAAACGGTCGTAGCGCTCGGCGCAGGCGCGGATGATCGGATCGGGACCGGTCTCCTGGAGCATCCGCGCGATCGAGCCGCCGAGCTTGCCTATGCCGCGCGCCGAGGCGCCGAGCCCGCAGATCGCGGCGTAGCGCAGCAGCGTCTTGATGCTCGCGGGGCCGGCGAGGCCGATGCGGATGCGGAGGTCAGGCTCCTCGGCGCGGACGCGCTCGAGCCATTCGAGGATCGGCTCGCTCTCGAACGCGAACTGCGTCATCAGCAGCGGCATCATCCCCGCGTCGCGGACGAGCGCGAGCTTGGCGCGCCGGTCGGCGTCGAGCGCCTCGTCCGAAATCGCGGTGTGCCCCTCGGGATAGCCGGGCAGCCCGATCGTGGTGAAGCCGTGCCGCGCGAACAGCCCTGAGGCGATCGCGTCATGGCCGCTGGCATAGGGGCCTTCGGCGCGCTCGGGATCGCCGCCGACGACGAACGCCGCGCGCGTCCCGGTCTCGTCGGCGAGCCGGCCGAGCAGCCGGTCAAGCGCGTCCGCGCTCGGAATGCGCCGCGCGGCGATGTGCATCATCGACTCGCACCCCGCCTCGGTCACCGCGCGCGCCATCGCGATGCGGTCCTCGTCATCGTCCTTGGGCAGCCAGCTGATCGTCAGCCGCGTGCCGGGGGCGAGCAGCGCGCCCGCCTCGCCGAAGCCCGCAAGGTCGCGCGCGTTGACCTCATAGGAGGCGTGGTGCGCGAGATGCGCGATCTTCTCCTCGAGCGTGACCGGCTCCTCGTCGAGCTGGGTAAGCGCCTCGGGGATCATCGCGCGCCTCGATCGGCGATTTTGGGCATTCTCGCTCTCCCTCTGCCGCCGGCCGTCGACAATTTCGCATGCCGCGCCGCACGAAATTTGTATGCAACACTGCATAATGCTAGAGGGGGCGCGTTGCAACATCGTCCGCGCCCGCCGAGTCGCTCGGCCGCCGGGGACGGCAAGCCAGCTCCGCCATCAGGATGAGGATCGAAACGCGATGACCCCCAAAAATCTCGAGGAAAAGCTCCAGGCCGCGGGCAACCCGGTCGACATGCTGCGCAACTCGCAGCTCGGCGCCTATGTCTATCCCGTCGTCGGCTCGGAATTTTCGAACTGGCGCAGCGAGCAGAAGGCCTGGGCCGAGACCGCGGTGCTGTTTGACCAGTCGCACCATATGGTCAATCTGTTCGTCAAGGGCCCCGACGCGGTGCGGCTGATGTCCGAACTCGCGATCAACAGCTTCGCCAATTTCCCGGTCGACCGCGCCAAGCAGTTCGTGCCGGTCAGCTATGACGGCCATGTCATCGGCGATGGCATCCTGTTCCACCTCGCGGAGAACGAGGTCGTCTTCGTCGGCCGCAACCCCTCGGCCAACTGGATCCAGTTCCACGCCGAGACCGGCGGCTACGATGTCGAGACCAATTACGACAATCGCTCGCCCTCGCACCCCGACGGCAAGGCGGTCGCGCGCGCCGACTACCGCTTCCAGATCCAGGGGCCCAACGCCTGGGACATCATCGAGAAGCTCAACGGCGGCCCGCTCGAGCAGCTCAAGTTCTTTCACATGGCGACGATGAACATCGCCGGGCGCGAGGTGCGCACCTTGCGCCACGGCATGGCGGGCGCGCCGGGCCTCGAGATCTGGGGGCCGTACCAAGAGAAGGAGGAGGTCCGCGCCGCCGTGATCGAGGCGGGCAAGGATTTCGGAATGCGCCAGGTCGGCGCGCGCGCCTATGCGACCAACACGCTTGAATCGGGCTGGATTCCTTCGCCGCTGCCGGCGGTCTACACGGGCGGGAAGATGCGGGCGTATCGCGAATGGCTCCCTGCCGACAGCTATGAGGCGATGGGTTCGCTCGGCGGCAGCTATGTCTCGAACGACATCGAGGACTATTATCTCTCGCCCTACGCGCTCGGCTATGGCTCGTTCGTCAAGTTCGATCACGATTTCATCGGCCGCGAGGCGCTCGAGGCGATGGATAAGGACGCCGAGCGCAAGAAGGTGACGCTCGCGTGGAACGCCGAGGACGTGACCCGGGTGTTCGCCTCGATGCTCGATCCCGAGGGCGAGAACTACAAGTACATCGACCTGCCGCTGTCGAACTACGCCTCGTCGAACTACGATCGGGTGACCGCCGACGGGCATCTCGCGGGATATTCGATGTTCACCGGCTACAGCTACAACGAGCGCACGATGCTCTCGCTCGCGACGGTCGATCCCGACGTCCAGATCGGCAACGAGGTCGTGGTGACCTGGGGCGAGCCCGACGGCGGCAGCTCCAAGCCGACCGTCGAGCCGCACAGGCAGATCGAGATCCGCGCGATCGTGAGCCCCGTCCCCTATGGGAAGACGGCGCGCGAGGAATATCACGCGGGCTGGCGGAGCCAGCCGTCCGCCGAGCGCGTCCCCGCCTGAGCGTCAAAGCGCGAAAAAACGGGGCGGAGGTTTCCCTCCGCCCCTTTTTCTTGCCGATACGCCGGATCAGATCACGGCGAAATCGGTCGCGTCGAGCGTCGCGAGGTTCTCGAACCTGGCGATGAGCACCTTGGCGCCCGCGCCGTTGCCGTCGGCGTCGAAGAACAGCTTGCCGTTGGCGTCGTTGTAGATGAAGCGGTCGTCGGCGTCGCCCGCCGCGGTGCCGACCACGAAGATGTTGGGATCGAGCGCGCCCGGGGCGAGGCCGTAGCTGTCCGCCTCGAGCAGCACCACGTCGGCGTCGCCGCCGTCCCCAAAGTCCCTGATCTTCTTCGCGTGATCGGCATCGAGCCCATCGACGTAGAAGGAGTCGTCGCCGTTGCCGCCGCGGTAATTGTCGCGGCCGCTGGCGCCGTTCCTGCCGATCATCGTGTCGTTGCCGCCGCCACCGTAGAGCCGGTTGGCGGCTTCGTTGCCGATCAGCATGTCGTTGCCGCCACCGCCCACGGCGTTCTCGATCACGACGCCGTTGGCGATCGTGAAGCCCGCGAATATGGTGTCGACGAACGAGACCACGCCGGCGCCGGTGGCCGAATAGTCGAGCGTCGCGGCGGTGAGGTCGATCACGCAATCCTTGACGCCGTTGTACTCGATGCGGTCCTCGCCGCCGGAATCCCAGATGCACTCGTAATAGGAGCCCGGAGCGTTGACATCGCTCAGCGTGTAGACCGAGTCCCCCGCCTCATTGGGGTTGAGCACGCCGTACTTCTGCTGGAGCATGGCGATGTCGAAGGCGCTCAGCGATCCCGACCAGCCGAAAGGCGCGTTGGCCGCCGAGAAGCTCCGCACCCCGTCGGGGTGCGTCTTCCAGCCGTCATTGTAGGACATCACGGTGTAGACGCCCTGGTTGAGGCTGAACAGGCCGTACGAGCCTTGTGAGGCCGTCACGCCGAGCATCACTTCCGAGCCGCCCCCGGTGTCGTGCGGATGGGCGAGGCCGTGACCGTGGCCGAACTCGTGCAGGATGACGCCAAAGGCGAAGCCGCCTTGCTGGAGGCTTCCCGGCACGCTGGCCCAGCCGCCGCTGTTGACGTTGAACGCCGCGATACCCTGCTGGGCGCCATAGGCCGGATCCTGCGGGTACATATAGGCGCCGAACTGGGTCGAGGTCGTCGTGATCAGGCGGAAGGTCGCCTGGCCGAGGACGGCGGTCTCGACATAATTGACGCCGAGGATCTCCGAGAATTCCCCGAGCGCGAGCATTACCGCGGCCTTCTCGGCCGCGCTCCAGCCGAGCGACGGGCCGGGCTCGCCGAAGGTCTCGCCGGCCGCGCCGAAATAGACATAGGCGGTGTCGGTGCCGCCGACGTCGACGAAGGGCACGGTGTTCGCGCTGACCCAGTGGATCGCGTCGAGCGGGTTGTAGTCGTCCGGGTTGATCTCGTTGACCTCCAGGATATAGCCCCCCGTGCCATTGGCCGAATCCGTCCACGGATTGATCCGAAGATAATAAGTGCCAGTCGTCGACACCGAGTAGGAAAACGCGGAGCTTGGATCGACCAACCCGTTGATGTCGTCGTTGAAGGCCAGCTGTGTCGTGCCATTCGGCGCATAAAGATAAAGGCGCGTGTCGACCTCATTGTTGAGCGTCGTGAAGCTGGTCTCGCCATCCGCACCGCCAGCGACCTTGAACGTGTAGAAAGTCCCCGCTTCGAGGGTAACGGCGAAATAGTCATTGTCGCCGAGCGTGTTGGTGAACCCGAAAACCTGGTCGTCGACATTGATCGCCACTGCGTTGCCAACGGCGGTGCTCTCGTCGGCGCCTTGCTGACGAACATCGAGTGTCCAGCCGCCGGTGAGATCGCGCGCGTCGTCGAACGCGGCGGCCTCGATCGTGTAGGTTCCGGTGGCGGCCGCGGTGAAGGTCAGCATCGAGTTGGTGGTGTTGCCGCCGTCATCGTCGGCGCTGATAAGCGTCGTGCCGTCGGTCCCGAAGACCTCGAGGAACGTGTCCTCGACGGGCGTGGCGCCGGTGCCACGCAGGGAGAACGAATATCTCTGGCCCGCCACCAGGTCGACCGTGATGGTGTCGACGTCGCCGTCGACATCGATTACGCCCGAGACCGAGCCGCCGACCGTGACGACCAGCGTCCCCTCGTCGCCGATCGACGAGAAGTCCCGCGACAGCGAGGACATATCCAGAGCGCCTTTAACGCCGACGAAGCAGTTGAGCACATCCTCATGGCCGTGATCGTGCAGCGCATCGCGCGGCTGCGAGATCGCCAAATCGAGCGCCAATGGCACGCGATCAATAAATTCCGTTGCTTTCCAAGAAGATGATGTCGAAGGCTGGGAAATAAACGCGAATTCCCGGCCTTCGAGGATGCCGCGCGTAAGCGCGCGGCCATACGTGCTCGTTGATGCCCTTACCATTTTATCTGGTCCCCTCGCTGAATCTGCCTCTCGGCAATAGGTTACTAAGAGGCCATTCAGGACCGCTTGCCAAGCGCGATTTTCTCCCGCGCGGATTCCTAATCTATATCAACCTCTTGACGGACAAAAAAGAAGGGGCGGAGGGCTTGCGCCCTCCGCCCCTTCTTGATTCGTGCTCGCGCGCGAATCAGATTACGAGGAAGTCGGTGTTCGCGAGGTCGGTCCCAGGGGCAAACTTCGCGATCAGCACCTTGGTCGCCGAGCCGCTGCCATCGACGTCGAAATAGAGCTTGCCCTTGATCGCGTCGTAGATGACCCGGTCGTCGGCCTCGAGCGCGGACGTGCCGAGCACGAACCGGCCCGGCCCGAGATTGCCGGGATCGAGACCGTAGACATCCCCGTCGAGCGTGATCTCGTCGCCTTCGGCCTGCGAGAAGTCGGCAAGGAAATCCCAGTCGCCGCTATCGAGGCTGTTCAGACGGAACTGGTCCGCGCCGCCCTGGCCGCGCAGCTGGTCCACGCCGGCCTGGCCCATGATCGTGTCGTTGCCTTCGCCGCCGCTGAGCACGTTGGCGACTTCGTTGCCGATCAGCACGTCATTGCCGCCGCGGCCCCTGGCGTTCTCGATGACGACGCCGCGAGCGATCGTGAAGCCGCCCCAGATGCCGTCGAGGAACGAAACCACGCCCCCGCCGGTCGCCGAATAGTCGATCGTCGCGGCGGTGAGGTCGATCCGCGCGTCGCGGCTTCCCGAGGCCACGATGCTGTCAATGCCGCCGGTATCCCAGATGCACTCGTAATAGGTGCCACGCTCATTGACGTTGTTGAGCTTGTAGACGGTGTCACCCGTCTCGGTGGGATTGAGCACGCCGTAGCGTTCCTGCAGCATGGCGATGTCGAACGCGCTGAGCGTGCCCGACCAGCCGTTGTCGATTCCGTCGGCCGTGAACGGCGAGGGACCAGCGGGATTTTTCTGCCACGCGTCGTTGTACGACATCACCGTGTAGACGCCCTGGTTGAGATCGAAGACGCCCAACGAATCGAACGGACCCGTCACGCCGAGCATGATGTCCGAGCCGCCGCCATTGTCGTGCGGATGGGCGAGACCATGGCCATGGCCGAACTCGTGCAGGATGACGGCGAACGCGAAGCCGCCCTGCTCGAGGCTCTGCTGCTGGTCGAAGTTCCAGCCGCCGCTGAGCACGTTGAACGCGGCGATGCCTTGCTGGCTGCCGAACTGCGGGTCCTGCGGATACATGTACGCGCCGAACTGCTGCGATTCGGTCGTGAACAGCCGGAAGGTCGCCTGGTTGACGTCGGTGGTGATCTCGTAATTGACGCCGAGGATCTTCTCATACTCCTCGAGCGCCTTCATCACCTGCTGCATCTCGTAGGCGTTCCAACCCAGCGACGGTCCGGGCTCACCGAAGGTCTCTCCCGGAGCGCCGAAATAAACGTACGCCGTGGGCACGCCGCCGACATCGACGAACGGGACGTCGTTTGCGCTCCTCCAGTCGATCGAATCGAGCGGATTGAGCGTCCCGATGTCCACCTCCTCGACGTTGAGGGCATAGCCGCCGGTCTGTCCGGGATATGCGTCGATTTCGATGGTATAGGTGCCGCCCTCCTCGGCGAGGAAGCCCAGCGCCGAGCTGATGTCGCCCGGGAAGTTGATGTCGTCGTTGAGGGCGACGAGATTGCCCTGAGCGTCGTAAACCCGCAAGATCGTGTCAAGCTCGCCTTCGGGCAGATCGGCCCAGTCGGACTCATAATCCGCGCCGCCAGCCAGCTGGATGGTGTAGAATTTCCCCTCCTCGAACGTGATCGTGTAGCTGTCGGTGTCGCTGCCCGTTTGGAGGAAGCCGAAGGTGTAGCCCAGTTGGGCCGGCGCCGGCAGGTCCGACCCGGCGTCCTGCTGCTCGACATTGACCTTCCACGTGCCCGTGCCAGGATCGTTCGGGTTCGAGAAGGACGAGGCGCGGATCGTGTAGGTCCCGGTGGTGGCGGCCGTGATCGTCATCAACGAAAAGGTGCCGTTGCCGCCGTCATCGTCGTGGTTGATCACGGTTCCGTTGGGGGCGAGCACCTCGAGGAACGAATCGGTGAGCGCGTTGCCGCCAAGCCCGCGCAGCGAGATCACATAGGTCTCGCCCGCGACGAGGCTGACCGAGACGTCGTCGGTGTCGCCCGTGAAGTCGATCACGCCGGAGACCGCGCCGCCGACGTTGACCGTCAGCGTCCCCTCATCGGAGACTCCCGGAGGCGCTTCCACAGCGCCGAGGGACGCATGGATCATGCCTTCCTTGCCGCAGCCGCAGCCGCAGCCCAGCACCATGATCGTCGGAGAGTCGCCATCCGAGGCGGTGTCGCCGCGCGAGACGGATTTGGCGGAAATCGAGTCGAGCGCCGACGGCACCCTGTCATTAAACGACGTGGCGCTCCAGGCGGCCGTGGTCAAGCGGCCGATGACGGCCTGCTGATCGCCCAGGATGCCGCGCTGCGAAAACGTGTCGGATTGACCTTTGATCGGTCTGCCCATGAAAAACCCTCCCAGAAGATTGAGTCGTCGCCGTCATGGCGAAGCGCCCGAATAAGACTAGCTTTCGCGCGGCTTGCCAAGCCCTAATTTGCCTCGACCGAAAAAAATGGGCGAGGCGGGCGCTTTCCAGGGTGGGCAGCGAAGGAAAATCGTTTGCGCGGCACGAACCCGGTCGCGGCGGGGGTCGCGGTTGACTGCTCGCGCATGGCTCTCCAACGGGGCGCCGCGCCCGAGTCGCACGTTTCGTCAGCCGCGCCTCGAGCGGCTCATCCCTCGCATTGCGCGACCAGCGCGGCGATGCTCTCGGCATCGGGCGGGGCGACCGGGCCGAAGCTCTCCGCCCCGTAGCTGGCCGTCATGTCGGGTGCGGCGCGCAGCGCCTCGGCGATGTCCTCGCCATATTCGGTGGTCGCGACGACATGGCCGCTCGGATGCTCGAGATCGGCGACCATGGTCAGCGCGTCCTCGCCGAAGCCGAAGCTCAGCCGCTCCTCGCTCTCGATCGGATAGACCGTGTGCATCTCGACCTCGAACAGCCGGGGCTCGCCCGCGCAGCGCATCGAAACCAGCGGCGCGCCGGCCTCGTCCCATAGCGTCAACGCATAGTCGGCGCCCTCGCCCGCGCCCGCCCAGCCGGGCTCGCCGGCCGGGGTTTCGATCGCGTTGCCGCCGTCGGCCGTCTCGTTCGCGGTCTCGTTGCCCTGATCCGATCCGCACGCGGCCAGCAACGCGGCCATCGCCATCGGAAAAACATATCTCATGACAGACCTCCGCGCGTCCCAACGCGCCGCGTCCGGATTGGGTCCTTCGGACATGGGAAGGGCCGCCGGCGCGAGGCGGGCGGCCCTTCGGCATGGTCAGCGGCCGGAGCGTCCGGCCCGGGAGACCTTATGGCGGGCTAGACCCGCGTCTCCCGAACGGACCGAACCGACCTCTCGGCTGAACCATGAGACATCGGATCACCTCCTTTCGCGCTGTTGATAGGCAGGACGCTATGTGAATCAGCGCGAGTCGCCGCGCAAGCCCCGAAACGCGATTTTTCCACGCGCGCGATTAGCCGCGGCAATCCTCGAACACGCGCACCATTTGCGGCCAGCTGGGCAGAACGAGCGTCGCCTGGCCCGGCGTCGCGACGGCGAAGCGCCCGCGCGTGAAGGCGAGCTCGTCGAGCCAGCCGTCGTTGGCCCCCGTCGCCGCGACGACATAAGGCGGGTCGCCCGCGCCGTTTTGCGCCGGGTAGCCGCGCGCGCCCGCGGTGGTCGTGAAGCTCATCGTCCCCTCGTCCGACAGCCGCCCCGCGCGCGAGAAGACGATCCGCCGCGCGGGCAGCTCGCAACGTACGACGAACGCCGCTTCGGCGTTGGCCGGCCCGTAAAGCGCGAGCGAGCCGCGCGCGTCGGCGCGATAGACCCAGTTTCCCGGCGTGAGCGGCCGATCGCGCCAGCCC
>JACMKH010000065.1 GCA_014380205.1 Sphingomonadaceae bacterium | reverse complement strand
GGGCGCGAGCCAGGCGCCAAAAGCCGCCCCGTCGTCGAGCGGGATTACCGCGACGCTTGCGGGCAGCTCGAGCGTCGCGGCGATCGCGCGGTCGGCGAAGACCACCCGGGCGCCGCAATCGGCGACCATCATCGCGAGCGCGTCGGGCGTGGAGGATTGAGTGAGCGGCGCGACCACGCAGCCCGCGCGTAGCACGCCGAGCCAAAGCGCCGCATAAGGCCAGGAATTGACCCCACACGCCGCGACCGCCTCGCCCTGCGCCAGCCCGTCGCGCTGGAGCGCGGCGGCGATGCGGTCGCCGAGCGCGTCATAGTCGCCGAAGCTCAACCGGACATCGCCGTCGATCACGGCCTCGGCCTCGGCCCGCTCGGCCGCGTGCGCGCGGATCAACTCGGGAAAGGTCCCGAATTCGGCGGCGAGAAGGTCGACGGTGCTCATGTTCGGTCGATCGTTGGCTGCTCCCACGCCTGCGTCAAGCGCCGCCCTTTCGCTTCCGGCCCCGAACGGTTAACACCACCACATAGATAGAGATTGCCCCGGAGAGTTCGCGTGACCGCCCCGATCCGAGCGCTGCTGACCGCGCTGGCGCTGTGCGCGCTCGCCGCGTGCACGCCGCGAGACGCCGCCACCGAGTCTCAGCGCGAGGTCGCGCCGATCCTGCTCAGCGCCGACGCGCGCGACGCGCACAGCTTCGCGCGGCCCGCCGAGGCGCGCGTGACGCATGTCTCGCTCGATCTCGCCGCCGATTTCGAGGCCGAGCGCATGGTCGGCAGCGCGACGCTCGATCTCGAGGTCGCCGACGACGCGACCGAGGTCGTGCTCGACACGCGCGACCTCGACATCCGCGAGGTCAGCAACGCCGGGGGCGAGGCGCTGCAATGGGCGCTCGGCGAGGCCGACGGGGCGCACGGCGCGCCGCTCACCGTCCAGCTCGACGGCGCCGAGCAGATCAAGATCGAATACGCCTCCTCCCCCGACGCCGTCGCGCTGCAATGGCTCAGCCCCGAGCAGACCGCGGGCGGCGAAAAGCCCTTCCTGTTCAGCCAGGGCCAGGCGATCCTCAACCGCAGCTGGATCCCGACACAGGACAGCCCCGGCATCCGCCAGACCTGGGACGCGCGCATCGTCGCTCCCGAGGGCATCCAGGTCGTGATGAGCGCCGATCTCGCCAATCGCGACGGCGAACGCGTCGACGGCCCCGAGGGCCAGGCGATGCGGGCCTTCGAGTTCGAGATGATCCACCCGGTCGCGCCCTATCTGATCGCGATTGCAGCGGGCGATCTCGCCTTCCGCGAGATCGGCCCGCGCACCGGCGTCTGGGCCGAACCCGCGACGCTCGCCGCCGCCGCGCGAGAGTTCACCGATCTCGAGCGGATGGTCGCCGCCGCCGAGCTGCTCTACGGCCCCTATCGCTGGGGGCGCTACGACGTGCTCGTGCTGCCGCCCGCCTTTCCCTATGGCGGGATGGAGAACCCGCGGCTGACCTTCCTCACGCCCACCGTGATCGCGGGCGACGGCTCGCTGGTGAGCCTGCTCGCGCACGAGCTCGCGCACAGCTGGTCGGGCAATCTCGTCACCAACGCGACGTGGAACGACACCTGGCTCAACGAGGGCTTTACCACCTATATCGAGAACCGGATCATGGAGCAGGTCTACGGGCCCGAGCAGGCGGCGATGCTCGCCGAGCTCTCCTGGGCCGATCTCCAGGCGGGGATCGAGGCGGCGGGCGGGCCGAGCTCGGCCGCGACCCAGCTCCACGTCGAGCTCGACGACATCGATCCCGACGACTGGCCGAGCGGCGTCGCTTACGAGAAGGGTGAGGTGTTCCTCCGCACGCTCGAGCATGCGGTCGGGCGCGAGCGGTTCGACGCCTGGCTGCGCGGCTATTTCGATCGCTACGCCTTCCAGCCGCAGACCAGCGCGCGCCTGCTCACCGACTTGAACGAGCATCTCTTCGCTGACGACCCCGCGCTCGCCGAGCGGATCGGGCTCGAGCGCTGGATCTTCCAGCCCGGCCTGCCCAGCAACGCCTTCCACTGGACCTCGCCGCGCTTCGCCGCGGTCGATCGCATCGCGGCGGCATTTGTCGAACGCGGCGACGCGGCGGCGATTCCCTGGGACGACTGGACGACGCAGGAGCGGCTGCGCTTCCTCGCCGCGCTGCCGCGCGAGCTTCCCGCGCCGCGCCTCGCCGCGCTCGACCGCGCGCTGGCCTTGAGCGAAAGCGGCAACGGCGAGGTCCGCTTCGCCTGGCTGATGCTCGCGATCCCCAACCGCTACGATCCCGCCAAGCCTTCGGCGGAGGCGTTCCTCACCAGCATGGGCCGGCGCAAGTTCGTCGCGCCGTTGTTCGAGGCGCTGATCGCGCAGGGCGAATGGGGCGCCGCCTTCGCCCGCGAGCTCTACGCCGAGGCGCGACCCGGCTATCATTCGGTGACGACGACGACGGTCGATGAGACCGTGGGGTATCGGCCCAGTGGCTGACATCCGGGATCGATCCTCCCCGGGCCGTGTTGAGATAGGGACCCAGACCAAGGCGATTGCTCGCTCTTCCGAGTAGTCGCAACTGCCGAAGCGATCACGGAGAGCTCAATGGCCACAGTCCCCGAAGCGACGCCGCAGCGCGACGCGCTGTTGCGCTACTCCAACGGCGCGATCCTGCTCCACTGGCTCACCGTGGCGCTGATCCTGCTCCAGATCTATCTCGGCTACACCTTCCACAACATGGAACGCGGCCCCGAGCGCGG
Organism: Sphingomonadaceae bacterium; assembly: GCA_014380205.1. Taxonomy (GTDB): domain Bacteria; phylum Pseudomonadota; class Alphaproteobacteria; order Sphingomonadales; family Sphingomonadaceae; genus Parasphingopyxis. The sequence goes on along the minus strand of JACMKH010000065.1, from coordinate 1,004 downwards.
GCTGTGGTTCGACTGGCACAAGACCGTTGGCGCGACGATCCTCGTCGTCGCGCTGATCCGGCTCGGCTGGCGGCTCTCCCACAAGCCGCCGCCTTTCCCCGAGGAGCTGCCGCGCTGGGAGCGGATCGCGGCGGTCTGGAGCCACCGCGCCTTCTACTTCCTGATCATCGCGCTGCCGCTGACCGGCCTCGCGGCGATCTCAGCAGGCGAGAGCGGCGCGACCGAGCTCGTCGGCGGCATCCCGCTGCCGCTGATCCCGGGCGTTCCAGAGGCCGCCGAAGACGCGCTCGGTGAGACCCACGAGGCCTTGGTCAAGGTGATCATCGCGCTGCTCGTGATCCACGTCGCGGCGGCGCTCAAGCACCAGTTCGTCGACCGCTCGCGCGCCGCGGGCCGAATGCCGCCCTTCCGCGCGCCGCGCGATTAGCCGAGCGCGCCGATGCCGAGCAGGAGGACGAAGAACAGCGCCGCGGCAGTCGCGCAGAAGTTGATGAGCAGGAAGGTGCGGATGATCGCGCTCGCCCAGTGAAGGCGGTAGGCGCCCTTGAGCTGGCGGAACATGTGGATGGGCGGGGCGAAGACCCCGGCGAGCGCGATGATCGGGGTGGGGAATCCCGCGAAGCCCGCGACGGTGAGCGCGACCGCGAGCAGCGACATGAAGGCGAGCGAATAAGTCACGAACACCGTGTGGTCGTAGAAATGGAAGCGACGCGTCCAGAAGAACAGCAGCCACACGAAGGGCACCGACAGCGGGATCAGCAGCCAGGAGAATTTATAGCCGTTGTTCTGAAGCTTGTAGAGCGCGAGGCTCGGATTCTCGTTGAGCTTGTCGATCCCCTTGTCAAGCCGATCCCAGCCGGTGCGGATGCCGCCGCCGATCGACAACTGGGGGAGGTCACCGACGCGCGACAGCGCCTCGGTCTGCTCCTCGAGCCCGGCGATCTCCTCGTCGAGCGCGGCCCGTTCTGCTTCGGGCGCGGCCGCCCGCCGCGCGCGCGCTTCGG
>JACMKH010000491.1 GCA_014380205.1 Sphingomonadaceae bacterium | reverse complement strand
GTCGCTCGCCATCGCGAGCTCGCGCCGCGCGCGCGCGATCCACGGCGCGAGCTCGGCCCAACTCGCGGTCTCGAGCGTGACGCCTTCCGCCGCCGAGCGCGCGACGAAGCGCACGAACTTGGGCGAGAACTGGTCGATGATCGTCGCCGGGCGGCCGTCGATCGAGGCGATCGGCTTGTTCACGGCCCGCGCTCATCTCCTATTATCCAAGCATAATGGAGGATGACGGGGGAGGGCTCAGCCCCGGATAGGTCAGCAATCGTGCGAACCGGGGGCGAACTCGCGGATGTGGAGAGATCAGCTCGCGAGCGCGTCGATCGCGCCCTGCAGGATATAGGCGGCGGCGAGCTTGTCGACGAGCGCGGCGCGGCGCTTGCGGCTGTGATCGGCGTCGATCAGCGTGCGCGTCACCGCCTGGGTCGACCAGCGTTCGTCCCACAGCAGGATCGGCGGGCCCAGCCGCTCGATGTTGCGCGCGAAGGCGCGGACCGCCTGCGTGCGCGGCGAATCGCTTCCGTCGAGGCTGAGCGGAAGGCCGATCACCAGCCCCGCGATCGTGTGCCCGGCGCACAGCGATTCGAGCCGCGCAAGATCGGCGGTGAACTTGGTCCGCGCGATCGTCTCGGCGGGGCTCGCGATGGTCCGCTCGGCGTCGCACAGCGCGACCCCGATCGTCCTCGTCCCGACGTCGAGCCCGATCAGCCTGCCGCGCACGGGCAGCGCGGCGCGAAAATCCCCGAGGTTCGGGGTGATCAACGCGCGTGCGCCGCCACGCGCCGCGCGACGTCGTCGCGCAGATTGCGCCAGAACAGCATGAAATCGAACACATGGTAGTTGTTGCCGGGAAGCACATAGCGGTCGTAGCCCTCGGGCGGCGCGCCGATCAGCAGAAACCCCCGCGCGTCGCAGCGGGCGGGGATCCGCGCCGGCTTGAGCGTCGCCCGCTCGAGCCCCTCCTCGGGAACCAGCGCGCCGCGGTTCGCCTCCGCGCCCGCCGCGTCTTCACGGGAACCCGTGAGCGGATTGACACAGAGCATCGGCGTGTCCGCGCGCAATGCGCCCGTGAAGCCGCGCGTCGCCCCGTAGAGCGCGAGGATTCTGCGTGGGTTGGCGGGCTCGGCGAAGCTCTGAAAGGCGATGATGCAATTGGACTGGGAGGGCGCGGCGCAGCCCGGCAGGCCCATTGCGGGCAGATCCGCCTCGATCGAGATCGGCCAGCCGATCAGATAGGCGGCGGCGACGCGGTCGGCGAGCGGCGTTCCCGCGATTTTGCGGCGCAGCAGTTGGGTGAGGTGACGCGCGCCCTGGCTGTGGCCGGCGAGGATGAAGCGCTGGCCTTCGGGCATTCGCGAGACGAAATAGTCGAACGCGGTAGCGACGTCGCGATAAGCGAACTCGAGCGCCTGCGCGGCGCTCGGCGCGTCGGTGAGGAACGCGCCGACCACCGCCTGGCGATAGAGCGGCGCCCAGACCTCCCCCACGCCCGTGAACACGCTCGCCTGGCTCGCCGCGAACAGCCGCTGGCGCTCGAGCGTCGCGGGCGAGCGGAAGGGCGCGTTCCAGCGGTCGTTGTCGAGATAGGCGGTCGGCACGACGTAGAAGACGGGGAGCCGCTCGCGCTCGGCCTGGGCCCGGCGATAGCCCTGGGGCAGCCATTCGGTCGGGTCGTCCGCGATGTCGGGACGCGCGAGCCACATCGCCGGGTCGGAATAGCGCGACCGGTCGACCTCGGCGAGCTGCTCGACCGGGGCGTCGGGGACCAGCGCCCATGCGATCAGCTCGTTCTGAAACTGGTTCCACGCGACCGCGGCGAGCAGCGCAAGGACGATCAGGATCGCGACGATGTAAAGGAAGATGCGGGCGGCCATGCGGTGCTCGGGTGAAGGAAGTCGCGCGGGGACATAGGCGCGAGGCCGCGGAAATCCAATCGTCGCGGCCTTGAAAGGGCAGGGCGGAACGGCTAGCCGCGCCGCCATGTCCGTCGACACCGCCACCGTGCTGCGCATCGCCTATCTCGCGCGGATCGCCCTCAGCGAGGCGGAGGCCGAGCGGCTGAAGCCCGAGCTCAACAACATCCTCGGCTGGATCGAGCAGCTCGGCGAGGTCGATACGACCAGCATCGAGCCGATGGCGATGGTGATCGCGAACACGACACGGATGCGCGATGATGTCGTCACCGACGGCGGCATCCGCGACGATGTGCTCGCCAACGCGCCGCTCGCCGAGCATGGCTTTTTCGCGGTCCCGAAAGTGATCGAATAGTGGCGGGCATTACCGATCTCGGCGTCGCCGAGCTGCGCGACGGCTTTCGCGCGGGCGAGTTCTCGGCGCGCGAGGCGGCCGATGCGTTCAACGCGGCGGTCGATGGGGCCGACGCGCTCAATGCCTTCGTCGTTAAGACGCCCGATGCGGCGACAGAAGCGGCCGAGGAGGCCGATCGCGGGCGCGCCTCGGGCGAACTGCGCCCGCTCTCGGGGGTGCCGATCGGGATCAAGGATCTGTTTTGCACCAAGGGGGTCGAGACGCGCGCGGGGAGCCGCATCCTCGAGGGCTTCAAGCCGCCTTATGAATCGACCGTCTCCGCCAGATTGCGCGGCGCGGGCGCGATGATGCTCGGCAAGCTCAACATGGACCAGTTCGCGATGGGTTCGTCGAACGAGACCAGCGCGCAGGGCAATGTGATCTCGCCGTGGCGGCGGCGCGACGGCGGCAACGCGGCGCTGTCGCCGGGAGGCTCATCGGGCGGCAGCGCCGCAGCGGTCGCAGCGCGG
>JACMKH010000490.1 GCA_014380205.1 Sphingomonadaceae bacterium | reverse complement strand
GCGCGCGGTCGCGGCGACGCTCGTCGCGCATGACGAGGCGCTGTTGCCGTGGCTCGACGGGCCGCCCCAGACCAACGAGCCGGGGCGCTCCTCGTCGTTCGTGGCGGGAATGCTGTGGCTCGCGCGGCGGCTCCCCGCGCGGTTCGAGGTGCTCGAGATCGGATCGAGCGCGGGGCTCAACCTGATGCTCGACCGCTATCGATATGAATTTCCGGGTGTATCGGTCGGGCCCGAGGACGCCCCGATCAGGCTCGCGCCCGAGTGGCGTGGGCCGCCGCCGCCCGCCGGGAGCATTGCATTCGAGAGCATGCGCGGCGTCGACATCGCGCCGGTCGATCTCGCCGATCCCGCGCAGGCGGCGCGGCTCAGCGCCTATATCTGGCACGAGCACGAGGTACGCTTCGGGCGTTTCGAGCGCGCGATCACGATGGTGCGCGAGCGTCCGCCCGCGCTCGAACGCGGCGACGCGGCCGACTGGATCGAGGCCCGGCTCGCCGAGCCGCAGCGCGAAGGCGTCACGCGGCTGCTGGTCCATTCGATCGTCTGGCAATATTTGGGCGAGGCGCGCCAGGCGCGGATCGTGGCGGCAATGGAGGAAGCGGGGGCGCAGGCGACCGCAGAGTGCCCGCTCGCCTGGCTCGCGCTCGAGGCCAACCGGGTGGATTTCAAGCATGAGCTCGTCGCGCGATACTGGCCTGGCGGGGGCGAGCCCGTTATGCTCGGCCGCTCGCATGCGCACGGCGCGTGGCTCGAATGGCGTGGCGTGGGCTGACCTCGGCGCGCGGGGCGGCTATGCGCCGCGCATGACCGAGCCCCATATTCCCGATCGCGTGTTTCGCACCTCCGACGAGGACGCCGCCTCCGCGCGCGATGCCTCGAAAACGACGCCGCAGACCGCGCATTCCGCCTATCGTCTCGCCTTCCAGGATCCCGACTTCCTGCTTCGCGAGGATTTGCGCCCGGTCCGCTTCCAGCTCGAGCTGCTCAAGGCGCAAACCTTGCTCGACGAGGCCGAGGTCGGCTCGACCTTCGTCTTCTACGGCTCGGCGCGCATTCCCGAGCCCGCCAAGGCCGACGCGCTGGTCGCGGCGGCGGCGAACGAGCGCCAGCGCCGCATCGCCGAGCGGCTCAAGGCAAAGTCGCGCTATTATGAGGAGGCGCGCAAGCTCGCGCGGCTCGCCTCCGCGTCGCCGCCCTATCCGGGCGGCGAGAAGCAATTCGTCGTCTGCTCCGGGGGCGGACCCGCGATCATGGAGGCGGCCAATCGCGGCGCGGCCGAGGCCGGGGCCGATTCGATCGGGCTCAACATCGTGCTGCCCCATGAGCAGGCGCCCAACGACTATGTCACGCCCGCGCTTTCCTTCCAATTCCACTATTTCGCGCTGCGCAAGATGCATTTCTTGATCCGCGCGCGCGCGGTCGCGGTGTTCCCGGGCGGCTTCGGGACGTTCGACGAGACCTTCGAGTTGCTGACGCTGATCCAGACGGGCAAGATGGCGCCGCTCCCCGTGCTGCTGTTCGGCGAGGATTTCTGGACGCGCGTGGTCGATTTCGACGCGCTGATCGAGGAGGGCGTGATCTCGCCCAACGATGTCGAGATCTTCCGCTTCGTCGAGAGCGCCGAGGAGGCCTGGGCGATGGTCCAGGAATTCTACGAGGAGCGGGTCGGCTGGAAGATCGGGCCGACGCAGACCTTGATCTAACCCGCCGGCGCGGCCTCGTTGGTCGCGGCATCGGCGGCGGGCGCGGTCTCGTTGCCGGCCGCGGTCTCATTGCCGGCGGCCTCGCCCTCGG
>JACMKH010000489.1 GCA_014380205.1 Sphingomonadaceae bacterium | reverse complement strand
GTGCCCGAAATCCTCGGACATCGCGGCGGCGAGCGCGTTCGCATTGTCGCGCAACAACCGCCCGAGCCGCGCGAGCCGGTCGCGCCGCGCCTCGAGCGAAACGGGCAGCTCGGCGGCGAACGCCTTGCGTTGCGCGTTGAGGATCGCCGCCATTTCGGTATGCTTGTCCATGCTACATCATCGCGCGCGCCAGCGCGTCCCTCCAGCCCGCGAGCAGGCGCCCGCGCTCGTCCTCCCCCATCGACGGCTCGTAGCGCGCCGCGACTTCCCAGTGGCGCGCGATGTCGCCCGTGCCCGACCAGACGCCCATCGTCAGCCCCGCCAGATAGGCCGCGCCGAGCGCGGTCGTTTCGTGGCTCGCGGGCCGTTCGACCGGCGTGTCGAGAATATTGGCGAGAAATTGCGCGAACCACGCGTTCTGCGCCATCCCGCCGTCGATCCTGAGCCCACTCGTCTCGCCCGCCTCGTCGGCGCGCATCGCGTCGACGAGGTCGCGCGTCTGGAAGGCGACCGATTCGAGCGTCGCGCGGACGATGTGCGCGGCGCTGGTGTCGAGCGTCATCCCGGTGAGCAGCCCCCGCGCGTCGGGCCGCCAGTGCGGCGCGCCGAGGCCGACGAAGGCGGGGACGAGCGTGACGCCATGATCGCCGGGAGCCGCGCGCGCGATCGCCTCGCTCGCCTCGGCCGAATCGATTAGCCCGAGCTTGTCGCGCAGCCATTTGACCGCCGCGCCCGCGACAAAGATCGAGCCTTCGAGCGCGTAGGCGGTCTCGTCGCCGATCCGATAAGCGGGGGTGGTGAGCAGGCGGTTCTCCGAGAGCAATGCCTCGCTCCCGGTGTTGAGAAGCATGAAGCAGCCCGTGCCATAGGTCGATTTGACCATGCCGGGTTCGAAGCAACCCTGTCCGATCAGCGCCGCCTGCTGGTCCCCCGCCATTCCCGCGACGGGGATGGCGCGACCAAACAGGGTCGGATCGGTCTCGCCGAAAAGCTCCGCATTTCCCTTGATTTCTGGCAGCAAGCTGCGATCGATTCCGAACAAATCGAGGCAGCCGCTCGACCATTCACCCGAATGGATGTCGCACAGCATCGCGCGCCCCGCGTTGGTGATGTCGGTCGCGTGGACCTTGCCGCCAGTCAGCCGCCACAGCAGGAAGCTGTCGATCGTCCCCAAAGCGAGCTCGCCGCGCGCCGCCGCGGCGCGCGCGCCCTCGACGTGATCGAGCAGCCAGGCGAGCTTGGTCGCGCTGAAATAGGGATCGAGAAGCAGGCCCGTCGTGCGTCGGATCATCTCCTCATGACCCTCGTCGCGCAGCCGCGCGCACACATCGGCCGTGCGCCGGTCCTGCCAGACGATCGCGTTGTGGATCGGCCTGCCGCTCGCGCGCTCCCAGACCACGCAGGTCTCGCGCTGGTTGGTGATGCCGATCGCGACGGTCTCGTCGGTGAGCACCTCGCGCACCACCGCGAGCGTGTCGCGCCAGATGTCCTCGGGATCGTGCTCGACCCAGCCCGGCTGTGGATAATGCTGTGGAAATTCGCGGGAACTTGCTGTGAGCGCCTTGCCGGCCTCGTCGAACAGGATCGCGCGCGTCGAAGTCGTCCCTTGGTCGATCGCGACGATATGGCGCGTCACGCCGCGCGCTCCGCCAGCCATGCGGCGATCCGCGCGTCCTGCTCGGCGCTAGTGCGCAGCCCCGTCTTCGTGCGTCGCCAGATCACGTCCTCGGCGTCGCGCGCCCATTCCTCGCAGACGAGATAGCCGAGCTCGCGCTCGGAGAGCCCGCCGCCGAAATCCTCGCCGAGATCGGCCGCGGTCCTTGCATCGCCGAGCACGCGATCGATCCGCGATCCATAGGCGCGCGCCATGCGCTCGGCCTCGTCGAAATCGAGGAAGGGCCAGCGCGCGCGCACGTCCTCGGCGAAAGCGTCGAATTCCTTGCCGAGGTCGCCGCCGGGAAAGGCCGCCCCTTTCGTCCACGCGCTTCCGCCGAGGCCCGCTGCGGCGCCGAGCTTGTCCGCCGCCTCCTCGGCGAGCGCGCGCGCGGTGGTGATCTTGCCGCCGAACACCGAGAGCAGCGGCGCCCCCGCCTCGTCGAGCTCGAGCACATAGTCGCGGGTCACCTCGGCCGATTCGGGCGCGCCGTCGTCGTAGAGCGAGCGCACGCCGGCATAGGTCGAGACGACATCGGCGGGGCCGATCTGGATCGCGAAATAGCCGTTCGCCGAGCGGCAGAGATAGTCGATCTCGCGCTCGTCGATCGCGCTGTGGGTGGGGTGGTCGACCGGCTCGTCGGTCGTCCCGATCAGCGTGTATTCGCGCTCATAGGGCATCGCGAAGACGATCCGCCGGTCGGGCTGCTGGAGCAGATAGGCGTGGTCGCCGACATAGAGCCGCGGCACGATGATGTGCCCGCCGCGCACGAGGCGGACGCCCGCCTTGCTGCCGGTTCCGAGCCGCTCGCCGAGCACCTCGCACACCCACGGCCCGGCGGCGTTGACGATCGCCCGCGCCTCGATCGTCCGCCCGCTCGCGAGCGTCGCCTGCCAGCCGTCGCCCGTTCGCCGGGCGTTTTCGAGCCCATCGCGTGTGACAATCTCGGCACCCTTGTCGGCCGCGTCGCGCGCGTTGGCGATCACCAGCCGCGAATCGTCGACCCAGCAGTCCGAATAGACGCAGCCTTTGGTCTGGGGATCGGCGAGCGGCGACTTGTAGCGCGGATTGGCCTTGCCGAGCTTCCTCGTGCGCTGAAGGCTGGTCCGCCCCGCCATCAGGTCGTAGAACAGCAGCCCCGCGCGGATCATCCAATAGGGGCGGACCTGGCGGCGGTGCGGCATCACGAAGCGCATCGGGCGGACGAGATGCGGCGCTGCGCGGAGCATCACCTCGCGCTCTTTGAGCGCCTTGCGCACCAACCCGAACGCGCGATATTCGAGATAGCGCAGCCCGCCGTGGATGAGCTTGGTCGAGGCCGAGCTGGTGTGGCTCGCGAGATCGTCCTTTTCGACGAGGATCACCTTCCACCCGCGCCCGGCCGCGTCGCGCGCGATCGCCGCCCCGTTGATGCCGCCGCCGATGACGAGGAGGTCGTGGGTCATGGCGCGAGCTTAGCGAAAATTCGGGGCGCGTCATCCAGTTGATGCGCTCCGCCGCCTAAGCCTCTATCTCTTCGTCATGCCAGCCAAGCGCCCGCCCGGCCTCCCCACACGCGATCAAATCCTCGAATTCGTCCGAACCTCGGACGAACCGGCGGGCAAGCGCGAGATCGCGCGCGCGTTCGGGATCAGGGGCGAGGAGAAGATCGCGCTCAAGCGGCTGCTCGCCGAGATGGCCGGGGAAGGGTTGATCGAGGGCAAGGCGGGGAGGGCGGTGCACAAGGCGGGCGCGCTGTCGCGCGTGACCGTGCTGCGCGTCGCCGATGTCGACGATAGCGGTCAGGCCTGGGCGGTGCCCGAACGCTGGGAGGCCGACAGCCTGCCGCCGCGGCTGCGCGTGATCGAGCGGCGCGGAGGGCGCGCGCTCGGCGTCGGCGACCGCGTGCTCGCGCGCACCGAGGAGGCCGCCAAGGGCTGGATCGCGCATCCGATGAAAAGGCTCGAGCGCGGCGCCGAAACCTTGATGGGCGTGCTCCACGACGAGGGCGGGACGCTCTGGCTCAAGGGGCTCGAGAAAAGCGACCGGCGCGATCTGATGGTGTCTGATGCGGGCGGCGCCGGGGCGGGCGATCTGGTGATGGCCGAGAAGACGGGCCGGCCGCCGCGCCAGACGGCGCGCGTCACGCAGATTCTCGGCGATCCGTTCGCGCCGCGCAGCTTCAGCCTGATCGCGATTCACAAGCACGGCATTCCCGATGTGTTTCCCGAGGAGGCGATCGCCGAGGCCGGGCGCGTCGCGAAGCTCGCGCTCGGCAAGCGCGAGGACCTCACGCACCTTCCCATCGTCGCGATCGACCCCGCCGACGCGCGCGACCATGACGACGCGGTCTGGGCCGCGCCCGACGACGATCCCAAGAACGCGGGCGGGTTCAAGGCGATCGTCGCGATCGCCGACGTCAGCTTCTACGTCCGCCCCGGTTCGGCGCTCGACCGCGAGGCGCGGCGGCGCGGCAACAGCGTCTATTTTCCCGACCGCGTCGTGCCGATGCTGCCCGAGGTGCTGTCGGCGGATGTGTGCTCGCTCAAGGCGGGTGAGGATCGCGCGGCGCTCGCGTGTCACTTGGTGATCGGCAAGGAGGGCGAGCTCAGGAGCTGGCGCTTCACACGCGCAAAGGTGCGGCTAGCGTCGAACATCGCATACGAGGACGCGCAGGCGGCGATGGATCAGCTCGGCGAGGAACCAATCGAGATCGCCTCCTCGCCATGCTCGATGCCGCCGCTCGACCCTTCGCCGTCCATCGACCCCGCGCTCGTCGAGTCCGCCCTCCGCCCGCTCTGGGCTTGCTGGTCCCTCCTCGCCGCCGCCCGCGCCAGGCGCGCGCCGCTCGAGCTCGACCTCCCCGAGCGCCGCGTCGTCTTGGACGAGAAGGGCCGCATCCTCTCTGTCAGCCCGCGCGAGCGGCTCGACGCGCACCGGCTGATCGAGGATTTCATGATCGCCGCCAACGTCGCCGCGGCGAAGGCGCTCGAGGCGAAGAAATCGCCGGTGATGTACCGCGTCCACGAGCCGCCGAGCCGCGAGAAGCTCGTCGCGCTCAAGGATTATTTGAAAACCTACGGAATCGAGTTCGCGCTGGGCCAGGTCGTCCGCCCCGCGAGCTTCAACGCGATCATCGATCGGCTCGGCGAGCATGACGCGCGTCCGCAGATCATGGAGCAGATCCTGCGCAGCCAGACCCAGGCCTATTACACCCCCACGAACGCGGGCCATTTCGGGCTCGCGCTGGGGAGCTACGCGCATTTCACCTCGCCGATCCGCCGCTACGCCGATCTCATCGTCCACCGCGCTTTGGTTTCAGCCTATGGCCTCGGCCCCGCCGCGCGCGAGACCGGGCTCGGCGCCGCCGACGCCGCCGCGATGGAGCCTACCGGCGAGCTGATCAGCCGGCTCGAGCGGCGGGCGATGGAGGCCGAACGCGACACCATCGACCGCTATGTCGCGGCCTATCTTTCCGAGAGGGTCGGCGACGTGCTGCCTGTGCGCGTGACGGGCGTCCAGCCGTTCGGGCTGTTCGCGACGGTCGACGGGCTCGGCGGCGACGGGCTGCTGCTCGCGCGCGACCTCGGCGGCGAATATTTCCGCTACGACGAGGCGAGCCAGGCGCTCATCGGCGACGACAGCGGGACGCGCTACGCGCTCGGCGACCGGCTCGAGCTGCGCCTCGTCGAGGCCAACCCGATCAGCGGCGGGCTGCGCTTCGAGCCCGCGGAAGGCAAGGGCGGAGGTGGCGGAAGCGATCCGCGCCCCGAGCGGCGCGAACGC
>JACMKH010000488.1 GCA_014380205.1 Sphingomonadaceae bacterium | reverse complement strand
CGGTGGCGCGGGGGGACGTTCGCGGGCTTTCGGTGGGCTATCGCGTGCGCGCGGCGCGCGGCGAGGGGCCGAGGGAGCTGATCGAGCTTGCTTTGGTCGAGGTCAGCCTCGTCGCGCGGCCGATGCAGCCGCTGGCGCGGGTGCATGCACTCGAGGCAGAATGTGATAGATCATGCGAATGCGAAGAGTCGCGCTCCCGACGCTGATCTTATTGGCGGCCTGCTCTGCCGGCGGCGAATCGACTGCGGGAACTGGGCAGGGCAATCGCGCCCCGTCGGGCGGCGATGTGTCGGCGAACTCGGTCACGCCGGACCCCAACGGCTGCCGGACCACGTTAAACTATGATGGGTGCATCGAATTCCTCCCCGCCGAACGAATGCAGGGGGTGTGGATTTCCGGTTTCGAGCGATCGGCATTCGCTCCGGGCGAGATGGCGATCCCCGATCCCGACCGGAGCGACCTCGACGCCATCTGGCTCGGTTTCGCATCGGGCGGTTTGCCTGACCCGGCGTTGCGAGGGGAGATGGACGACTTGCGGCAGACAGCGGTCGTGGCGATCACATTCATCGGGCGGCGCTCGCGCGAGGCGGGAGACTACGGCCATCTCGGCGGCGCCGAGCACGTTGTGATCGTCGATCGGATCATTTCGGCGCGGCTGCTGGGACCGTTGCGGCGGCAATAACGCGCGGCGCCGACCGCCGACAGTTAAGACTCCGCGCCCTGCTCCCGGTGGGAGAGCGCGGCATCCTCGAACCAGGCTTCGACTGGGCCGGTCAGCTTGATCGTGAGGGGCTGGCCGTGGCGGTCCATGGTCTTGCCGGCGGCGACGCGGATCCAGCCTTGGGAGAGGCAATATTCTTCGACGTCGCGGCGCTCGCGACCCTTGAAGCGGATGCCGACGCCGCGCTGGAGGATCTCGGGCTCGTAATGCGGGCTGCGGGGGTTGGTCGAGAGGTGGTCGGGGGGCTGGTCGGACATCAGGGCGGGATAGGGCGCGCGGCGCGGATTGCCAAGCGAACACGCTTGCGCCGGGGGGCGTGGGAGAACAAGGTGCGGCCGCGCCGCCGGGCATGGCGGCTCGGCGATGGAGATGGAGATGAAGGTCGCGTTGATCGGGGCGACGGGGAATGCGGGGGCGGAGCTGCTCAAGGAGCTCGCGTCGCGCGGGCATGAGGTGACGGCGATCGCGCGCAACGCCGACAAGGCGGCGGCGGCGCCCGGCGTGACCGCGAAGAGTGTGGACGCGTATGATTATGACGCGCTTTCGGAGGCGATCGCGGGGCATGAGGTCGCGATCAGCGCGCTGCCGTTTCGGACGACCGATCCGGGGAAGCTGATCGGAGCGGTCAAGCAGTCCGGCGTGTCGCGCTATCTGGTGGTGGGCGGGGCGGCGACGCTGTTTTCGCCGGGGACGCAGGAGCGGATCATCGATTCGGGGAAGATCCCCGAGGAGTGGATGCCCGAGGTCGGCGGGGGCGCGAAGTTTCTCGACGCGCTCAAGCGGGAGGAAGAGCTCGACTGGGTGTTCCTCTCGCCCTCGATGATGTTCGTTCCGGGCGAGCGCAGGGGCGCATTCCGGCTGGGCAAGGACGAGCTGCTCGTCGCGGAGGACGGGCAGTCGAGCATCAGCTACGCGGATTATGCGATTGCAATGGTCGATGAGGTGGAGAAGCCGGCGCACAGCCGTGAGAGGTTTACCGTGGGGTATTGAAGGGCGGCTGTCCCGTCCGATAGCGATGACAGGGGCATCGAGCCCCTGCCATCGCTGACCCAACCCTAACCCCTCCCTTGCAGGGAGGGGTTGTCTGGAGCCGCCTTCGGGCGGCTTTTTTTTGTTCTGGAGCGAGGAGAAGTGGTGATGGACATGATGGACGACGCGCTGGCGGCGAGCTTCGACGGTGTTGAGATGCCCGAGGCGGCCACCGAGCGGGTGATCGCCCGGCCGGCGCTTTCGGGCGCGCGGCGGGCGCAGTCGGCGTTCGCCGAGCGCTATCTGAGGCGCGGGATCGAGGCGGGGCTCGAGGTCAAGAGCTTCGAGGGAACGAGCGACGCCGCGGGGGGCTATGCGATCCCCGAGGAGATCGACGCGGTGATCGACCGCACCCTGACGGCGATCTCACCGATCAGGGGAATCGCCAATGTGGTGAAGGTGGGCTCGGCCGGGTATCGCAAGCTCGTCACCACCGGCGGGACGCCTTCGGGGTGGGTCTCCGAGGTCGCGGCGCGGCCCGAGACCGACACGCCCGACTTCATCGAGATCGCGCCGCCGATGGGCGAGCTCTACGCCAATCCGGCGGCGAGCCAGGCGATGCTCGACGACGCGGCGTTCGACGTCGAGCAGTGGCTCGCGGGCGAGATCGCGACCGAGTTCGCGCGCGCCGAGGGGGCGGCGTTCGTCTCGGGGAACGGGACCAACAAGCCCAGGGGATTCCTTTCGGGGACGATCACCAACGAGGCCGACGGGGTGCGCGCTTTCGGGACGATCCAATATCTCGCGAGCGGGGCGGCGGGGGCATTTCCGGCCTCGAACCCGCAGGACCGGCTGATCGACCTGATCCAGACGCTGAGGTCGCCGTATCGCCAGGGGGCGGGCTTCGTGATGAACTCGGCGACGCTCTCGGCGATCCGCAAGTTCAAGACGAGCGACGGCGCGTTCCTGTGGCAGCCGGGGTTGCTCGAAGGGCGGCCCGACACGCTGCTGGGGTATCCGGTGACCGAGGCCGAGGACATGCCGGATGTGGGGGCGAACGCCTATGCGATCGCGTTCGGCAACTTCCGGGCGGGGTATCTGATCGCCGAGCGGAGCGAGACGGGGATCCTGCGCGATCCCTATTCGCACAAGCCGTTCGTGCATTTCTACGCGACCAAGCGGATCGGAGGGCAGGTGAGCAACAGCGAGGCGATCAAGCTGCTGAAGTTCTCGGCGGCGTGATGCTGCTCCCCTCCCGCTTGCGGGAGGGGATTGTTGGCTTCGTCCGGCTTCTGCCGGGCGGCGGGCGCCGCGCGGGCGGGCTTTCCCCCTTTGGCCTGAAACCCGCGCGGCGTTTTCCGTTTCACATGAGCTTATCGCGTGGGGAGGGGCCCCTCCACCGCCCCGCGCTGGGGAGGAATCATGACACCGATACTCAAGGATCCCGGGGCGGAGCTCCGGTATGTGATCGTGTGGACGCCGGGCGTGCTCGACGGGGCGTCGATCGAGGTCGCCCAATGGGTCGTCGAGCCCCAGGAAGTGGGCGGGGTCACGACGGCCGCGGATTTCATCAGCGGGAGCGACACGGGGGCCGAATTTTCGGGCGGGATCGCGGGGCGGGTGTATCGCGCCGCGTGCCGGGTGACACTGTCGGACGGGCGGATCGACGAGCGTTCGCTGCTGCTTCGCGTGGAGGAACGGTGATGGGCGCGGTCGAAGAGGCGGCGGCCGTGACGCCCGTCGCGCTCGATGAGGTCAAGGCGTATCTCAGGCTCGAGGCCGGGGACGAGGACGCGCTGCTCGTGGGACTGATCCATAGCGCAACGGGACTGTGCGAGCGGTTCGTTGGGCGGGCGCTGATCGCGCGCGAGGCCGAGGAGGTCGTGCCGGCATCGAGCGCGTGGCGCCGGCTGACCGTGACGCCGGTGGTGAGCGTGGGCGCGGTTGAGGCGATCGGCCAGGACGGGGCGGGCGAGGCGCTCGCGGTTGAGCATTATGCGATCGATATCGACGCGAATGGCGACGGCTGGGTCCGCGTGACCACCCCTGACGATTTCGCCCGGGTGCGCGTGACCTACGTCGCGGGGATGGGGAGCGACTGGAACGCGGTTCCCGAGGCGCTGCGACAGGGGATCGTGCGGCTGACCACGCATCTGTTCACGCATCGCGACGGGGCCGAGGACACAGGACCGCCGGCGGCGGTGGCGGCGCTGTGGCGGCCGTGGCGGAGGATGCGCTTGTCATGAGCATTCAAGCGGAATTGCGCGCGGCGCTGTTCGACGCGGTCGAGGGGCATGCGGCGCTGAGGGGCGCGATCAATGGCGTGTATTTCGAGACGCCCGAGCGGGCGAGCGTCCCTTACGCGCTGATCGGCGAGCTAGCCGCGCGCGACTGGGGGACCAAGGACGCGCGCGGACGCGAGGCGCGGCTGAGCGTGACAATCGTCGAGGACGCGGTGCGGGGCGCGCGGCTGGTCGAGCTTGTCGGCGAGGCCGAGGCGGCGATCGAGGCAATGCCGAGGGAGATCGGCGCATGGCGGGTGGCGAGCCTGGCGTTCGTCAGGAGCGCGGTGCTCGCGGCCAAAGGCGGCGAGCGGCGCGCGGTGGTCGAGTATCGGGTCAGGGTTTTGGAGATATAGCAGGAGAATCAACATGTCGGTCGAGAAGGGAAGCGCGTTCTTGCTCAAGGTCGGGGATGGGGGGACACCCGTCGTTTACGCTACGGTCGCGGGGATGCGGACGACGCAGATGTCGATCAACGGCGAGCCGGTCAACGTCACGCACAAGGATTCGGGCGGGTGGCGCGAGCTGCTGTCCGGTGCCGGCGTGCGCTCGGTGTCGGTGTCGGGCGCGGGGGTGTTCACCGGATCGGCGGCGGAGACGCGGCTGCGGAGCAACGCGCTCGGCGGGAGCCTCGACGATTATGAGCTCGCCTTCGAGAGCGGGGCGAAGATGCGCGGGCGGTTCCTCGTCGCGCGGCTCGATTACGCGGGGGATTACAACGGGGAGCGGAATTATACGCTGGCGTTGGAGAGCTCGGGCGAGGTCGTGGCGTTGTGAGCGGCGATAGGCCCCACCCGAACCCCACCCGGGGCGAAGCGGAAATCGTGGCGGGCGGGGAGACGCTGGTGCTGCGGCCGAGCTTCGAGGCGCTGGTCGCCGCGGAGGAGGAGCTGGGGCCGCTGTTCGCGCTGGTCGAGAGGGCGGCGGGGGGCGGGCTTAGGCTCGGCGAGATGGTCGGACTGTTCTGGCACTGCCTCCGCGAGCGGCCAGAGGGGCTGACGCGCGAGCGGTTTGGTGAGGCGGTGACGGCGGCGGGGCTGGCGCGGGCGACGCCGGCGCTGCGAGTGCTGCTCGGGCAGATACTGCAGGGGCGATAGGCGGCGGGCGCGGGAAATGGATGGCATGTTCGCCGACCGGGCCTCGCGCCTGGCCGGAGCGTGCACGCTTCTGTTCGGCTGGCGGCCTTCGGATTTCTGGGAGGCGACGCCGGCCGAGCTGGGCGCGATACTTTCAGCGATGGACGGAGGTGAGGATGCGCGCGCGTGTTCCGCCGATCTCGCGCGGCTGATGGAAAGGTTTCCCGATGGATGACGAGATCGAGGGGGCGGTGATCGCGGTGCGCGCGGACACGGCCGCTTTCGCGCGCGAGGTGACGGCGATGAAGGCCGAGCTCGAGGGCGGACTCGGCGAAGGGGCCGCGGTAGCGGGGCGAAGGATCGAGGGGGCGCTGGTCTCGGCGATCCGGACCGGGCGGATCGGGTTCGAGGATTTGCGGCGGACGGCGCTCGGCGTGCTGAGCGATATTGCTTCGGCGGCGATCCACAGCGGGCTCGACGCGATTTTCGCGGGTGGCGGCAAGAGCGGCGGCGGACTCGCGGGGTTGGCGGGCCAGCTGCTCGCGGGGCTACTCGGCGCGCCGGGACGCGCGACGGGCGGACCGGTGGTCGGCGGGCGCGCGTATCGCGTGGGCGAGCGGGGGCCCGAGCTG
>JACMKH010000007.1 GCA_014380205.1 Sphingomonadaceae bacterium | reverse complement strand
GCGTGACAGCCGGGTTCGCCTCCATCGCGCTGCGGCGCTAGGATGCTGGGATCGGCGAGGGGACGAAAGTGGAGCAGGCGGCCTGCTCACCAACCACGGCGTGAGCGACGAGGATGCGGCCTATTACGAGGGCCGCGTCAACGAGGGCGGCGTGTTCGTCTCGGTCGACACGAGCGACGCGGGCCTCGACGCCGCGCGCGCGAGCGACATCCTCTATAGCAACGGCGGGCACAGTTCGACGCGCGCGAGGATGGCGGCGGAGGCGCTGTAGCGACAGCGAAGAGCTATCTTGTTGGCTTCAGGAAGGCGCTCGGGGCTCAGGTCCCGGGCGCCTTTTCGTTGCCGCGCGGAGCGCTTGGCGGGATGTACAATCGGGGAATCCGGGAGGAGAACAAAATTAGAACTTGCGCGGCTCGGACAAGGCGCTAAGCAAGGACCGAGGCGGTGACGAACTGGAGGCGAGGTTGAGAGTCGCGGGGCTGTTTGCTGGTGTCGGCGGCTTGGAGACGGGGCTGGCGAGCGCTGGCCACCATACCTCGATAATGTGCGAAATTTCGCCTCCCGCGCGGGCGGTGCTCGCCAAGCGATTTCCCGGAATGCCATGCGAGCCCGATGTTCGGTCGCTGACCGATCTGCCGGGCGATGTCGAGCTTTTGGTGGCTGGGTTTCCTTGTCAGGACCTCAGTCAGGCTGGACTGACCGTGGGCATCGCTGGCTCACGTTCGGGGCTGGTCGGACATGTCTTCCGTTTGCTCGACAAGCATCGCCTGCCATGGGTGGTGTTGGAAAACGTCTCCTTCATGTTGCAGCTCGACAAAGGCCGGGCGATGAAAGTTCTCGTCGAGGCGTTTGAGGAACGCGGTTACCGATGGGCGTATCGCGTCGTGAACAGCCTGGCGTTTCTTCCGCAACGTCGCGAACGCGTGCTTTTGGTGGCGACGCGCACCGAGATCGACCCGGCATCGGTGCTGCTGGCGGATGAAGCCGAACCACGCCTTGCCGAGACGAATTTGGGTCTGCGAGCGCATGGCTTCTACTGGACCGAAGGAATGCGTGGACTCGGCTGGGCAGCCGACGCAATTCCGACATTGAAAAATGGCTCGACCATCGGGATTGCCTCACCTCCCGCGATCATGTTGCCGGATGGCGATGTGATTACGCCCGATATTCGGGATGCCGAACGTCTGCAGGGGTTCGACGCTGGCTGGACCGAGCCCGCCGAATCCCTGGGCAAACCATCCGTGCGATGGTCGCTCGTCGGAAATGCCGTCACTGTGCCCGTCGCGCGATGGCTAGGCAGTCGCCTCGCCGCACCTTCTACCTATGAGCGGGATCGCGACTACGATCTCCCCACGAACGGTCGGTGGCCTCGGGCGGCGCGTTGCGACGGTTCCAGCCGTCGAGCCGTCGCTATCGGGGCATATCCCTGTTGGGCGTCTCGTCCAGCCCTTGCTCAATTTCTCCGTTACGGCGGGAAACCGCTCTCGGCTCGCGCCACCAGAGGCTTTCTCGCGCGAACGGAGCGCGGGACGCTAAAGTTCGCCGAGGGATTTCAAGATCGGCTGCGCGCCCATTTGAAGCACATGGAGCAAGGCGGCTTCGATAAGGAGCATTTCGCCATCGCTGCCGAGTGAAACGAGTAATAGCCAGCGCTCCCGAAGTCGCGGAGCGGATGCGCCGGACGAAACAGGCGGACACCCCCGTCGAACTTTCGGTTGGTCGCGTGTTGCGCACTCATGGCGTGCATTATCGGAAGAACGTCTCTGGCCTTCCGGGCCGACCAGATTTCGCAAATCGCAGACGGAAGTGGGCAATTTTCGTCAACGGTTGCTTCTGGTATCATCATACCAACTGTGCCCGGGCCACTGGACCAAAGTCGAACCGACAATTTTGGGTAACAAAATTTCATGACAATCGCCGCCGTGACGCACGGGCCATCTGGTCATTACGAAAAGCAGGGTTTTATGTTTTGGTGGTTTGGGAGTGTCAGTGTGCTGAAATTGAGAGCCTGCTACGCCAAATCCTTGAACCGTGTGGCATAAATCCCTGAAAGCCGTGAGATCATCGTATCGTAATGGTATATGTCACCGGGCTGGGGCGCGGGAGGGCCGCGAACGAGGCGTGGCGGCGTCCCATCATTGGACATATCCATGACAGAAATCGCCAACGCATCGTAGCCTTGCTCGACGACCTTTGCACGTCTCGGCAATTGCCGCACCTTGTCGATCGCCAGCTGCGCGTCGCGTGGCTGATTGTGCGAGCTCCATTCCGGATCGGTCGCCCTGTGCTTCTTGTTCAAATCGGGACTCAAATAGTGATCTGCGGAATTTACCATCGCGAAGCCCACCGCTATCGCCTGCTCGCTCGCTCCATGCACCGTTTGGTGCGACGAGTTCAGCTCGTCATAAAGCCGGGGAAGTGCGCGCTGGTGCGCAGTCATACAGGCCTTCGCCTCAAGAGCCATGACGACCGAGCCGACCGGCGCCCGGCGGAGTAGCGGCAGCGCGTCCAAGGCGGTTCGGTCCTTGGCATCCAGGTCGATCGAATAACGATCCGCCAAGCCTTGGAACGACTCGCGTTGAAATTCGCCGTTTGGGGTCGACAGGACCAAATCGAGGTCTTTCTTCCGATCGTGCACGAAATCCCGCATCTCGTGATTAATCCCGAAGCCAATCACGCCGCCCGCGATGTGCCGTCGGAGCAGCGGTGTGGATATCAACAGATCGAAAAGGATGCCCCAGCACGCGATCTTGGAGTGCCGATCGCTACGAGAATGATATTGCCACTCATTGCCGTGCTTATCGACGATAGCGGCGTGCGCGAGCGACCTCTCAAGAATCTCCAATCCGCGCATGGTCAGTCCCCCACCGTCACAAAGCTATCCAGCACCCGCTTGCGCCCCGCCTTCTCGAATTCGATCTCGAGCTTGTTGCCCTCGATCTCCTCCACCCTCCCATAGCCGAACTTCTCGTGGAACACGCGCTGGCCGAGCGCGATGTCGCTCCTCGGCTTGCTCCCGAAGCTGACCGCGCTCGCGCGCGCCTCGAGCACGCGGCCCGGCACCGTCTCGAACTTGCCCAGCGCGGCGGCGCGCTGCCAGCCGGGGCCGCGGCCTGTCCCCCGTTCGACATGCGCGAAGGGGTCGCCCATCTCGCTCCATTGCGCGCGCCACAGGCTCGCGCCGCCGGTCATCGTGGTCTCGGCGTCGACATGCTCCTCGGGAAGCTCGCCGACGAAGCGGCTCGGGATCGAGCTCGTCCACTGGCCGTAGATGCGGCGATTGGCGGCGTGGAGGATGATCGCGCGGCGGCGCGCGCGCGTGATCGCGACATAGGCGAGGCGGCGCTCCTCCTCGAGCGCGCTGGTCCCGCCCTCGTCGAGCGAGCGCTGCGAGGGAAAGACGCCTTCCTCCCAGCCGGCGAGGAACACGGTGTCGAACTCGAGGCCCTTCGCGGCGTGGATGGTCATGATCGTGACCGCGCCCTCTTCCCCGACCGAATCGGAGTCCATCACGAGACTGACATGTTCCAGAAACTCTCCGAGTGTTTCGTACTCCTCCATGAGGCGCGGAATCTGACTGAGGTCTTCTAACCGGCCTGATGCCTCTACGGTCTTCTGTGCTTGAAGCATATCGGTGTAGCCCGATTCGTCGAGAACGATCCGGACAAGCTCGGCATGAGGAATCTCAGATGACATGTCGCGCCAGCGTCGTATTTCGGCGACCAATTTCGCCAAGCTTCCACGTGCCTTCGAGGAAATCTCGTCGGTGTCGATGATGCGCTCAGCGGCAACTCCAAGAGGTATGTCGTCGGCGCGTGAAAGGCGGAATATCGCTCCAACGCTCTTGTCGCCGAGCCCGCGCTTGGGCGTATTGACGATCCTCTCGAACGCCAATCCATCAGACGGCTGATGGATGATCCGCAGATACGCCAGTGCATCGCGATTGTGTGCCCGCTCCCAGAATCGGCGATTACCTATGACGCGATAGGGCAGGCCGATCCGGATGAACCGCTCCTCGAAATCCGCCGTTTGATACTGAGCTCGCACGAGGATGGCGATCTCGTCGAAGGTTAGGCCTTCCCGCTGGAGACTCTCGATCTCCTCGCCGACGCGGCGCGCCTCCTCGGGCCCGTCCCAGACGCCGATGACCTTGACCTTGGCGCCTTCCGATCCGTCGTCCTCGCGCTGTTCGGTCCACAGGGTTTTCCCCAGGCGGCCGCCGTTGTTGGCGATCACCCCCGAGGCGGCGGCGAGGATGTGGGGGGTGGAGCGGTAGTTCTGCTCGAGGCGGACGATTTTCGCGCCCGGGAAATCCTGCTCGAAGCGCAGGATATTGGCGACCTCGGCGCCGCGCCACGAGTAGATCGACTGATCGTCGTCGCCGACCACGCATAGGTTCTTGCGCGCCTGGGCGAGCAGGCGGAGCCAGAGATATTGGCCGGTGTTGGTGTCCTGATATTCGTCGACGAGGATGTATTTGAAGCGCTTCTGGTAACCCTCGAGCACGTCGCGGTGCGTCTTGAGGATCACCAGCATGTGGAGCAGCAGGTCGCCGAAATCGCAGGCGTTGAGCGCGCGCAGGCGATCCTGATAGGCGGCGTAGAGCGCCTGGCCCTTGCCGTTGGCGAATTGCTCGCCCTCGTCGGGGGTGACTTCGGCGGGGGTCCAGCCGCGGTTCTTCCAGCGGTCGATCAGCCCCGCGAGCTGGCGCGATGGCCAGCGCTTCTCGTCGAGCCCGGCGGCGGTGATGACCTGCTTGAGCAGGCGCAGCTGGTCGTCGGTGTCGAGGATGGTGAAATTGGCCTTGAGCCCGACGAGCTCAGCGTTGGCGCGCAGCATCCGCGCGGCGACCGCGTGGAAGGTGCCGAGGAACGGCATGCCCTCGGCCATCCCGCCGAGCGCGCGGCCGACGCGCTCGCGCATCTCCCGCGCGGCCTTGTTGGTGAAGGTGACCGCGAGGATCTCGGAGGGCCAGGCGAGGCGCGTGTAGATGATGTGCGCGAGCCGCGCGGTGAGCGCGGCGGTCTTGCCCGTGCCCGCGCCGGCGAGGACGAGCAGCGGCCCCTCGGTGGTCAGCACCGCCTCGCGCTGGGGCGGGTTGAGCGCGCGCAGATACGGCGGCTCAACGGGTTGGAGGGCGGGCTCGGTCACGGTGAACAGCTAGGGAACGCGGGAGGGGAGGGCAAGCGCGGCGTCCCTTGGACGGTTGACTAACAGCGGGGCGCGCGACAATCCTCGGCGTCGGAAATTCGGACTGGGCTGAGAAGAGGCTGATCACAAACACGGGGGCGATGCGATGAAGCTTGTCCTGACTAGCGCGATGCTCATCGCCGGCGCCTGCCTGTCGGTCCCGGCGATGGCGCAGCAGGGCGATCCTCCGTCGGCGGCCGAGGACGCAGCGTCGCCCGAGGATGTCATTATCGTCACCGGCACGCGCATCGCCCAATCCCAGTTCGATTTCGCCAATCCGGTGGTTTCGGTCACCGCCGAGGAGATCACCGAATCGGGGCGGACCAACCTCGCCGATCTGCTCGTCCAAAGCCCGGCGCTGCTCGGCTCGGTGACTGGGGATCTCACCGGCGGGTCCAATCCCGACTTCGGGCAGTCGGGACTCGACCTCCTCAACCTGCGCAATCTCGGCACCGACCGGACGCTGGTGCTGGTCGACGGGCGGCGCCATGTTTCGGCGGTCTCGGGCTCGGCCGCGGTCGACATCAACGCGATCCCGACCGATCTGGTCGCGGCGGTCGACGTGCTGACCGGCGGCGCCTCGGCGATCTACGGCGCGGACGGCGTCTCGGGCGTGGTCAACTTCCGGCTCAGGCGCGACTTCGACGGGATTTCGGCGCGCGGCCAGATCGGCGTCTCGGACCAGGGCGACGGGGGCAGCCGCTTCGGCGCGATCACCGTGGGGCAAAATTTCAACCAAGGGCGCGGCAATATCGCGATCGCCTATGAATATGGCGGCGACGACCGCGTTTCGGACCAGGACCGCGCTTATCTGCGCAATCCCGTCGCGGCCGCGCTATACCAGAACCAGGCCGATCTCCTCGACGATCCGGCCATCCCCGACCTCGTTCCCTATGACGATGTCCGCTTCGCCGACAGCGCGACGATGGGCGCGGTCGACACCGATTTCGATTTGCGCGCGGATTTCGAGGGCGACGGCGACCGCTACGACCGGGGCTTCGTGCTCAGGAGGTCCGGAGGCTACACCCAGGGCGGATCGAGCACGCCCGTCGACGGATATCAGGGCGATCTCTTCCCCGGGATCGAGCGCCACCTGGTCAACGCGCTCGCGCATTACGAGATCAGCGACGCGCTGACGCTGTTCGCCGAGGGCAAGTACGTCCGCACGCGGACCGAGACGCTGTCGCAGCCGACGTTCGATTTCTACCTGTTCATGACGCCCGAGAACCCGTTCATGCCGCGGCGGATCCGCAAGGCGATCGTGCCCGGCGCGGCGGCCGAATATTTCGAGGACCCCGACACGCCCGACGGCGTGCTCGTCACGCGCGACAATTTCGATCTGGGCATCAACACCGAGGACGTCATACGCGAGACATGGCGCGGCGTGGCCGGCGCGAGCGGACGGATCAGCGACAATGCGCGCTACGAGATTTCCTACGTCTACGGCGAGACCAGCAGCCGCATCCTGTCGCGCGGCAACCGGCTCGAGGCGCAGTGGCAGGCGGCGGTCGACGTCGTCGTCGATCCCGCGACCGGCCGGCCGGTGTGCTGATCGAGCCTCGATCCCGATGCGCCGCCCGAGCTCGCCGGCTGCGTGCCCTACAATATCTTCGGCGAGCATGCGCAGGATCCCGCCGCGATCGACTTCGTCACCGAGGACAGCCTCAGCCATGCGAGGGTGACCCAGCATGTCGTGTCGGGCTCGATCTCGGGCGATACGGGCGCGTTCTTCGAGCTGCCGGGCGGCCCGATCGGATTCGCGGTCGGCGCCGAATACCGGCGCGAGCGCAGTTTGTTCGAGCCCGATCCCGACATCGCGGCGGGGCTGACCTGGTCGGGCGCGGTCCAGTCGGCCGGCGGCGGGTTCAGCGTCCGCGAGGCGTTCGCCGAGCTTAACCTGCCGATTCTGAGCGAGCAGCCTTTCGCCTATCTGTTTTCGCTCGGCGCCGCGATCCGCTACTCTGACTATACCACGGTCGGTGGCACCACGACGTGGAAGGTCAACGGGGTCTACGCGCCGGTGCGCGATATCTCGTTCCGCGCGACTTATGCGCAGGCGGTGCGCGCGCCCAACATCGGCGAGCTGTTCAGCCCGCCGAGCAGCGCGTTCAACTTCATCGTCGATCCCTGTGACACACAGGAGCTCAACAACGGCACGGCGACCCGACAAGCCAATTGCGCCACGCTGCTCACTGCGTTGGGTGTCAATCCCGCCACCTTCAGCCCGTCGAGCACGCCGCAGGCCTCGGTCTTTACCGAGGGCCTCGCGGGCGGCAATCCGGACCTGATCGAGGAGACCGCGAAAACCTGGACCGCAGGCGTGGTGCTGCGTCCGTCGTTTCTGCCCGGCCTGACGCTTTCGGCGGACTGGTACGACATCAGGATCGAGGACGCGGTCAACACGCCCGAGGCGCAGGACCTCGCTCAGCTCTGCGTCGACCAGCCGACACTCGACAACCAGTTCTGCCCCGGCATCGTCCGCGATCAGGAGACCGGCTATATCGTGGGCTTCAGCGTGATGCCCGCCAATGTCGCGCAGTTCCGTACCGCTGGGCTCGACGTGATGCTCGCCTACCGGGTCGTCACCGACAGCCTCGGGTCATTCAACCTGTCGCTGGTCGGCAATTATCTCGACCGGCTCGAATTCATCGCGAGCCCCGGCGCGGAGCTCAATTCGGACCGCGGCGAGACCTATGCGCCGCGCTATTCGGCGACTTTCGATCTGACCTGGGAGCGCGGCCCCCTCGCCGTCAACTACGGCGTCAGCTGGTTCAGCGCCACCGACCGCTTCACCGTCGAGGAGCTGGCGGGCGACCCCGATTACAGCGATCCGCGCTTCTTCAGTGTCAAGGCGAAGTGGGAGCATGATATCCAGGTCGCCTACCGCGTGGGGGAGCGATTCAGCTTCTATCTCGGCGTCCAGAATCTCTTCGATGAGCTGCCGGCGTTCGGATATAGCTCCTACCCGGTGTCGGCGATGGGGCGCTTTGTCTACGCGGGCGCGACGATCGCGCTCGGGCCGGTTTTCTAGCGGTCGAGCCGGCAAGGAGGTCGCATGATCGAGCGACGGACATTGATCGGCGGCGGCATGGCGCTCGCGGTGCTCGGTGCGGCGCGCGCCGAGGCGATGCTGATCGAGCAGCCGATGTACGGGCTGATCGGCAAGATCGTCGCGACGCCGGGCCAGCGCGACGCGCTGCTCTCGATCCTGCTCGAAGGGACGGCGGCGATGCCCGGCTGCCTCGCTTATGTCGTCGCGCGCGATGCGGCGGACGAGAACGCGATCTGGGTGACCGAGGTGTGGGAGAGCGAGGCGAGCCATCGCGCGTCGCTCGAGCTGCCGGCGGTGCGCGACGCGATCGCGCGCGGGCGGCCGATGATCGCGGGGTTCGAGAGCATTGCAACGACCGTGCCTCTCGGTGGCGTGGGCTTGCCCTTGGTCTAACCGATCTCTCGCTCAAGCGCGTCGAACAGCGGGGCGATATGCTCGAGCCGCCCGCGCTCCTCGATCAGGATCGCGCGGAAGGCGTCGCGCTTGATGTTGGCGACCGCGCCGGGCGGGAGCGATTTGCCCTCGGGTAAAGTCGATATGACAATGTCGATCAGGCGCTCGGCGCCGTGGAGGCGGCCCCAGAGATAGTCGTTCTCGCGATAGGCGCGGCTGAAGAAGGCGCCGAAGCTGTTGAACTGGATGCCCTTCAGGGTCGCCTCGGCGCCGCCCTCGCGGATCGAGCGCGCGTCCTCGGGGGCGATGCGATCGACCTTGACCGGGTCGAACTCCTCGAGCCCCTCGCCCTGGAGCAGCGGCAGCGTCGCGATGTCGTAGAAGGGGAAGCCGAGCCAGGCGAGGATCATGTCGCGGCGCTCGAGCTTGGGGAGCGCGGCGAGCGCGGCGGCGAGTAGCTCCTCGCTCCTGATGTCGAGCGCGGCGAGGTCGCGCGCGCGGGCG
>JACMKH010000487.1 GCA_014380205.1 Sphingomonadaceae bacterium | reverse complement strand
GCGGGGGCTGGTCGCTGCGCCCGCGGCGATTGGCGAGGCGATCCGCGGCGCGCAGCTGTTTAACGAGGCGCAATCGGATATGCTCGCGCGGATCGCCGAGGATGCCTATATCCTGTGGCAGGGCCATCCCGACAGCCAGTTGCGCGACGTTCGCATTAGTAGCGGGCGCTCGGATGGTGTGCTCATTATCCATGCCGTCAGCGATCGGCTCGACCATCGCGTCGCGCGAATTGGGGCGATCGCCGAGCAAGTGGGGCTCGCATGGCGCGCGGTCGAGATGGCCCGTTTCGCGCTCGATCCGATCGAGCCCCCCCCCCGCCTCGTCCATATTCTCGCCTCCGGGCTTGCCGCGACGCGCAAGGCGCTGACCACGGCCCGGCTCGCGGGATCGCCCGTGCTGCTTGATATCGGCGCCATCGCCGCGGAAGCGGGTGGCGAGCGCGGCGAAGTCAATCGCCTCCGGCTCGCTTGGCTGGTCAAAGCGGCGAGCGCGGTCGTCGCGCGAAGCGAGGTGCTCGCAGAGGCCATCGCGGTGGCGGGCGGGGAGACGCCGCGCGTCGCGCTAGACCATTTCGAGACCCCGCCCGGCGATCCGACGCTTGCGGCGCTCGAGTTCGCGATCCCCGACGAAGCGCGGTTGATCGGATGCGTCGCCCCGCTCGACGACGATCCTGGGCTCGAAAGGCTGCTCGCGGCCTTTGCCGTGCTGTTGGGGGAGGATCCGCTCCTGAGGCTCGTGCTGATCGGGCGTGGGCCGGCGATGGCCGCGCTCGGCGAACGCGCGGCGCGGCTCGGCGTGGGTGATCGGGTCGATTTTCTTGGGCTGCCGCTCGCCGCGCGCTGGCCCGACCTGTTCGCGCGCTGCGATCTCGTCGTCGCGCCGCGCGAACGACCGCTGGAGCCGGGATCGGGGCTCGAGACCGCGCTCGGCCTTGCGCTGGCTTGCGGCTGCAAGACAATCGCAAGCGCCGAGGCGTGGCGCCGGACGTCGGCGCCCGCTTCCGGGGCGATCCTGCCTGACGACCCGGATGACTGGGCGCGAGCAATCCGCGATGCCGCCTCCGCGCACAGGCGCACGCAGTCCCCAGCCACGTCCGACGCCGCGATCGCCGCGCTACATAGCGAGCTTGTCTCGCTCGGTTCCTGAGGCTCCATCGCCCGCCGGCTTGGGGGGTGGCCCTATCCTCCGGGCTCATGTAACAGCCGCGCTTCTCTTCCCGCGGGGCGGCGCTGATGCGAATCGCTATGGTCGGCACGGGCTATGTCGGGCTCGTGTCGGGGGCGTGTTTTTCCGACTTCGGTCATTCGGTGGTCTGCGTCGACAAGGACGCGGACAAAATCGCCGCGCTCGGTCGCGGTGAGATGCCGATCTATGAGCCGGGGCTCGCGGCGCTGGTCGCGCACAATGTCCGCGACGGGCGGCTGCGCTTCACCACCGACCTCCCCGACGCCGTTGATGGCGCGGACGCCGTGTTCATCGCGGTGGGGACGCCCTCTCGCCGCGGCGACGGGCACGCCGACCTCAGCTATGTCCATGCTGCCGCCGAGGAGATTGCGCGCGCGCTGACCGGCCCCGCTGTGATCGTGACAAAATCGACCGTTCCCGTCGGCACTGGCGACGAGGTCGAGCGGATCGTGCGCGAAACCGCCCCCGCCGCCGACGCGCCGGTGGTCTCCAACCCCGAATTCCTGCGCGAGGGCGCTGCGATCGGTGACTTCAAGCGGCCCGACCGGGTGATCATCGGCATCGAGGACGAACGCGCCCGGCCGATGATGGAGGCGATCTACCGCCCGCTCAATCTCAACCGCGCGCCGCTGCTGTTCACGAGCCGCCGCACCGCCGAGCTGATCAAATACGCCGCAAACGCCTTCCTCGCGACCAAGATCACCTTCATCAACGAGATCGCCGACCTGTGCGAGGCGGTGGGCGCGGACGTTCAGGACGTCTCGCGGGGCATCGGGCTCGACAACCGGATCGGGGCCAAGTTTCTCCACGCCGGTCCGGGCTACGGCGGGTCGTGCTTTCCCAAGGACACGCGCGCGCTGCTCACCACCGCCGAGGACAAGGGCGCGCCGCTCAGGATCGTCGAGGCGGTCGCGCGCGCCAACGAGGCGCGCAAGCGCGCGATGGGCCGCAAGGTGATCGAGGCGATGGGCGGCGATGCGCGCGGGCGGACGGTTGCGGTGCTCGGCCTCACCTTCAAGCCCAACACCGACGACATGCGCGAGGCGCCCGCGCTCGCGATCATCCGCGCGCTCCAAGACGAGGGCGCGCTGGTCCGCGCCTATGATCCCGAGGGGATCGAGCAGGCGCGCGCGCTGCTCGAGGGAGTGGAGTTCACGCGCGATCCCTACGAGGCGGCCAAGGGCGCGTCGGCGCTGGCGATCGTCACCGAATGGGACGAGTTCCGCGCGCTCGACCTCGCGCGGATCGCGCGCATCATGGCCGAGCCGGTGCTGGTCGATCTGCGCAACATCTATCCGCCCGCCGAGGCGGAGGCCGCCGGGCTCGTCTACCACGGCGTGGGAAGGCCCGTTCGCCCGGAGCTTGCGGCGAGCCGTTCGGATTCTATGTCAAAATCCGCGGCGAGCGGCTAAGAGCCCGCGATGGCCGAATCCGGACCCAGGGGGGCGTCAGAGATGTCGCCGGACGCGGGACGAGACCGCTGGGTGGATCTCGACGAGGCGCTGCGCATGATGTTTCGCGTCGTGCTCGCGATCATGCTGCGCGAATCGCGGACGCGCTATGGCGACTCGCGCTTCGGCTACCTCTGGGCGCTGATCGATCCCGTGATCGTGATGTCCTTGATGGTGTTGCTGTTCGGCATCATCGGCCGCACTTCGCCCGTCGCCGCCTCGCTGCCGGTGTTCATCCTCACCGGCTACATGCCCTTTTTCCTGATGCGCAACGTGATCACGCGCGGCGCGAGCGCCGCGGCCGCCAACCGTGGGCTGCTGCAATATCCGCAGGTCGCTGTGGCGGACATCGTGCTCGCGCGGATCGTGCTCGAGGTCTCGACCGCGACAGTGGTCTATGTCGTGCTGATCGTTGCGCTGTTCTATGGCATCGGCGAGCCGCTTTCGAGCTGGTTTGACGACCCCGCGGGGATAATCGGCGCGGCCCTCGGCATCTTCTACTTCTGCCTCGGATCGGCATTCTTCAGTTCGGGCCTCGCGCGCATATGGCCGATGTGGCCGAACATCTGGAGCTATATTAGCCGACCCCTGTTCCTGCTTTCAGGGGTGTTTTTCACGCTGGAGAATCTGCCGACATCGGGGCGCGCGGTGATGCAGTACAACCCGCTCGCGCACGTGCTCGAATGGTTCCGCTCGGTTTCGCTGCCGGGATTCGAAAGCAATTCTTACTCGATCGTGATGGTGCTCGCGACCGGCACGATCACGGGAACCATTGGGCTGCTGATCGACCGCTACCTTGTCCTCACCGGCGATGAAGAGATCGTAGGCTGAGCATGATCGAGCTGATTGACGTCGAAAAAACCTATCGCAGCCGCCGCGGCGGCCGCAAGACCGTGTTCAGCGACGTCAACCTCAGGCTCGAAAAGGGTCACAATTACGGCATGTTGGGGCTCAACGGCGCGGGCAAATCGACACTGCTCCGGCTGATCGCGGCGGCCGAGCGGCCGAGCAGCGGGATCATCAACCGCGACGTCAGCATATCCTGGCCGCTCGGTCTCGCGAGCTCGTTCCATGGGTCGCTGAGCGGGATCGAGAACCTGCGCTTCGTGGCGCGGATATACCAGGCTGACATCGACGAGGTGACCGACTTCTGCGCTTGGTTCTCCGAACTCGGCAAAGCGCTCTACCATCCGGTTAAGACCTATTCCTCGGGCATGCGCGCGCGGTTGGCTTTCGGGCTGAGCATGGCTATCAACTTCCAAGTCTACGTCATCGACGAATCGCTCTCGGTCGGCGACCGGACCTTTCAGGAAAAGGCGCGGAACGAGTTCGCGTCGCGTCGGGAATATTCGGACATCATCCTCACCTCGCATTCGAACGAGCTGATCCGGCAGTTCTGCGACCGCGCCGGCGTCATCGCCGGCGGGCGCGTGACGATGTTCGACACGCTCGACGAGGCCGAGGATTTTTACGCGCGAGTGACCGCATGATCAGCATTCTCGACGTCGATCGCGGCACCCGCTTCGATCCGCGCGCGCAACGTCGCGCCGAAAGGTTGCGCCTCGTCGGCATCGGCATTCTCGTGCCGACCGTGCTCGCGCTGATCTATTACGCGCTCGTCGCGCGGCCCGAATATGCGACCGAGATGAAGTTCACCATCCAGGGATTGACGCCCCAGCCCCCCGATCTGCTTTCCGGAATTGGCATCCCGGCGATTTCGGCGCAGGGCAGCGACGGGCAGATCATCGCCGAGTTCGTCCAGTCGTCGGAGATGGTGCGGCTGCTCGAGCAGGATTACGGCTTCGACGCCGCGTTCGGCGGTCCGAGCCTCGATCCGGCGGGCCGCATCTCGTCGCGCGCCGCGATCGAGGAGAAGACCGATTTCTGGCGCAATCAGGCGACCGCCGAATTCGACACCGTCTCGAGCATCATCACGGTCAATGTCGAGGCCTTCTCGCCCGCCGAATCGCTGCGCCTCGCGCAGGGCGTGCTCAGCGAGACCGAGGGAGTGGTCAACCAGCTCAACTCGCGCGTCCAGAACGAGGCGGTCGAGGCGGCCGAGCGCGAGGTCCAGGCGCGGCGGCGCGAATATGACGTCGCGCGGCGCAGCGCGATCGGCTCGCGCGCCAGCCGCGCTACCACGATCCAGGCCGAATCGACGCAGCAGATCGGGCTGATAGGGCAGATCGAGGGCGCGCTCGCCACCGCGCGCGTCGAGCGCGCGGCGTCGGCAACGACCTTCCGCCCCGATTCGCCGCAGATCCAGGCGCTCAATGAGCGCATCGCGACGCTCGAGCAGCAGCGGGCGGCGGCGATGGCCGAAATCCGCGGCGGTCCCGGATCGACCGAAGCGTCCCGCGATGTCGCCGCCGAAACCGCGGTGCTCGATTACCAGTTCGCGCAGCAGGCCTATTATGCCTCCATCCAGGCGCGCCGCGCCGCACAGGTCACGCGCGAGAACGAGCGCCGCTATCTGGTGGCCTTTGTCCCTCCGCGCGCGCCCGAGACCTCCAACTACTGGTCGCGCTTCGCCAATGTGATCGCGGTCGCGATCGCCGCGGCGCTGTTGATGGCGATCGGATCGCTCGGCTATTCGATCGTCAAGGATCACGCCCAATGAGCATTGTATCGCGCGTATTTTCCAGCCTCGCCTTCGCCGCCGCGCTGCTGAGCGCGACGCCCGCGATGCCCCAGACCAACGAAGAACCACGGCTCGCCGCCCCGGTCGTCGAAAGCGTAACCGGAGTGGGCCAGCCAGCGCCGAGCGTGCTGATCGACGACCAGCGCGGCGCCGAGGAGCAAGGCCGCGACGACCGCACGCTGCGCCAGCAGCAGGTCGACGGCGACCGCCCCGCCCCCTTCGGATCGGAGCTGTTCGGTGAGGGCGCGACCGGGCAGACCGCGGGCCTGGTCGATCCAAGCTATGTCGTCCGGCCCGGCGACCAAATCGCCGTGACGACCTATGGCCTGATCAACGAGGCGGCGGTGCTCACGGTCGACACCGAGGGCAACATCTCGCTGCCCAACCTCGGCCCGGTGCGCGTCGCCGGCAGCACGGCGGGCGCGGTCAACGACACCGTCAACAACGCCGCTTCGCGGGTCTATCAGGACACGGTGCAGATCTACGCCACCGTGCTCGGCGCGGGGCAGGTGCAGATGTTCGTCGCCGGTCCAGTCGAGCGGCCCGGCTCGCACACCGGATCGAGCAGCGATTCGGTCGTCACCATGCTCCAGCGCGCGGGCGGGATCGACGCGGATCGCGGCAGCTATCGCCACATCATCGTGCGCCGCGGCGGTCGCACAATCGGCGAGGTCGACCTCTACGACTTCCTGCTCAACGGCGATCTCGTGGGGATCGATCTCAGGAACAACGACGTCATCGTGGTCGGACAGCAGGGCCCGATCGTCTCGGTCTCGGGCGACGCGCGCGCGCCCTTCACCTTCGAGTTCGCCGATCAGGCGGCGACCGGCGGCGAGCTGCTGATGTACGCGCGGCCGCGCCCCGAAGTCACCCACGTCTCGGTGCTCGGCACGCGCGACGGGCGGCCGTTCAACGCCTATCTGACCCGCGAGGAGTTCGCGACGCTGACCTTGCTCGACGGCGACCGCGTCGGCCTAGAGGCCGACGTGCGCGCGGAAACCTTTGTCGTGCGCGTCGAGGGCGCGCACACCGGCCCCTCGGCCTTCGTTGTCAATCGCGGCGAGAATCTCGGCGCGGTGCTCGCGCGCATTCCGCTCGATCCGCTCGCCGACACGCCGATGATCCATTTCGAGCGTGTGAGCGTCGCGGCGACGCAGAAGCAGCTGCTCGACGAGAGCCTCGCCCGGCTCGAGCGCGCGATCTATACCGACCCCGCGCCCACCACGGCGATCGCCGAGGCGCGCGCGGCCGCGGCCGCGGGGATCG
>JACMKH010000486.1 GCA_014380205.1 Sphingomonadaceae bacterium | reverse complement strand
TCGCAGCGGCGATCTTGCCCGCCGCCCCCTCACCCTGCACCGCCACCGGCCATACGATGACGTGGCTCGGCATGCGGTCGGCGAGCCGATGGAGGATGTCGCGGATCACCGCCCCGGTCGGCGAGGTCACGACGCCGATCACGCGCGGGAGATAGGGCAGCTTCGCCTTGCGCGCCGCGTCGAACAGCCCCTCGGCGGCGAGCGCGCGACGCCGCTGGTCGAGCAGCGCCATCAGCGCGCCTTGCCCGGCGAGCTCGAGCCGCTCGATCACGATCTGATATTTGGAGCGGCCCGGATAGGTGGTGAGCCGCCCGGTCGCGATCACCTCGATCCCGTCCTCGGGCTGGAAGGCGAGCCGCGCGCCCGAATTCTTCCAGATCACCGCGTCGATCGCCGCCGCCTCGTCCTTGAGGCAGAGATAGCAATGGCCCGAGCCGACGCGCTTGAAACCCGAGATCTCGCCGCGCACGCGGACATGGCCGAACGCGTCCTCGACCGTCCGCTTGAGCGCGCCCGAAAGCTCCGACACGGTCAGCGGCGGCGCATTGTCGCCCGGGGCGCTCTCGGCTAGCAGATTTGGCGCGCCGCCGCGCTGGTCGGGCTCAAGAGGGGAAGACTGCATGAACGTCCTTCTGCTGGGGTCGGGCGGCCGCGAGCATGCGCTGGCGTGGAAGCTCGCGCAATCGCCGCTGCTGACCAAGCTCTGGGCCGCGCCGGGCAATCCCGGAATAGAAGATCATGCGAGCCTCGTCGACATCAAGCCCGCCGACCATCGCGCGTGCATCGATTTCTGCCTCAAGCATTCGATCGACCTGATCGTGATCGGCCCCGAGGCGCCGCTCGTCGACGGGCTCGCCGACAACCTCCGCACGATGGGCTTCAAGGTGTTCGGCCCCGATCGCGAGGCCGCGCGGCTCGAAGGCTCCAAGGGCTTCACCAAGGATCTGTGCGCCGAGGCCGGCATCCCCACCGCCGCCTATGCGCGCTTCACCGACGCCGAGGCCGCCAAATACGCGTGTCCCGAGTTTGGCCTCCCCGTCGTGATCAAGGCCGATGGGCTCGCCGCCGGCAAGGGCGTGATCATCGCCGAGACGAGCGGCGAAGCCGAGGCCGCGATCGACGCGATGTTCGGCGGCGAGTTCGGCAAGGCCGGCTCGGAGATCGTCATCGAAGAGTGTATGGCGGGCGAGGAGGCGAGCTTCTTCGCGCTGGTCGACGGCGAGACCGCCCTCCCCTTCGGCACCGCGCAAGACCACAAGCGCGCCTTCGACGGCGATGCGGGCCCCAACACCGGCGGCATGGGCGCCTACAGCCCCGCCTCGATCTTGGACGCAGCGATGCAGGCGCGCGTGATGGCCGAGATCGTCGAGCCGACCGCGCGCACGCTCGCCGCGCGCGGAACGCCGTTCAGTGGCGTGCTCTACGCCGGCCTGATGCTGACCGCCGAAGGCCCCAAGCTGATCGAATACAATGTCCGCTTCGGCGACCCCGAATGCCAGGTGCTGATGATGCGGCTCGAGGACGATCTGCTCGCGCTCATGCACACCACCGCCGAAGGCGGTCTCGCGGAGCTCGATCCGCCGCGCTTTTCCGACGATGTCGCGCTGACCGTCGTGATCGCCGCCAACGGCTATCCGGGCACGCCCGAGAAAGGCGGCGCGATCGCCGGAATCGACCAGGCCGAAGCCAGCGGGGCGAAAGTCTTCCACGCCGGAACCGCGCGCGACGGCGCTGTACTCGTCGCGTCAGGCGGCCGCGTCCTCAACGTCACCGCCACCGGAAAGGATATCGCCGCCGCGCGCAAGGCGGCCTACGCCGCCGTCGCCAGGATCGATTTCCCGACCGGCTTCCACCGCACCGACATCGGCTGGCGCGAGATCGAGCGGAGCAAAGCGCTGCAGAAAGCTTAAGCCTCGCGGCAAGTGCGATAGAAGAGCTGCAAAACCCGAGTTTGATGCCTCTTTTCCTTTGAATTTGGCCGCCAAGCCGTTTTCAACCGAAATCTCCATGTTCGCGCGCTGTTCGCTTGCAATTCGGGCAGACCGCCCCGCTGCGCGCGTCGCTGCGGCTGCGAACGGATTTTGGTGCGACGAAGCGACTCTGGCATGCGATGAGCCGAGTCATCAATCCGTCATTTACCCTCTTGTGCCTTCCCCCACTTAGAGGCACTATGTCTGGTGGCTCGGAAGGGGGGCACCCACCATATAATGGTTGTGGGGACCGCGACGGTTTTGTCGCGGAGCGCGTCCGCGCGTCCTTCGCCCGAGCCCATGTGGATATCGGGGACAAGAACAAAACAGTCCCCCGGGGTCGCTCCAAACACGCTAGGCGGGTCGCGCGCCCCCGACTCGAACGAAGCACGAACGAGTGCTATATAGGGGGGATGTTGTGATGGATTTGGCAGGCGGAAACGATATGCACGGCGGCGAAGTCTCTGAAGCGATCGAGACGGGCGCGATCGCGCTCACCACGGGCGGCGACCGCCCCTATGCGCTCGAGGTCGATCACGGCCGCGACGCGCTGCTGACCGATTTCGGCAAGGACACGCTCAAGGACCGCTATCTGCTCCCGGGCGAGACCTTCCAGGATCTGTTCGTCCGCGTCGCCTCGGCCTATGCCGACGACGAGGCGCACGCCCAGCGCGTCTACGACTATATCTCCAAGCTGTGGTTCATGCCCGCGACCCCCGTGCTCTCCAACGGCGGCACCGGGCGCGGCCTGCCGATCTCCTGCTATCTCAACTCGGTCGACGACAGCCTCGAGGGGATCGTCGGGACGTGGAACGAGAATGTCTGGCTCGCCTCGCGCGGCGGCGGCATCGGCACCTATTGGGGCAATGTCCGCGGCATCGGCGAGCCCGTCGGCCTCAACGGCAAGACCAGCGGGATCATCCCATTCGTCCGCGTGATGGACAGCCTCACGCTCGCGATCTCGCAGGGCTCGCTGCGCCGCGGCTCGGCCGCCTGCTATCTCGACATCGATCATCCCGAGATCGAGGAGTTCCTCGAGATCCGCAAACCCAGCGGCGACTTCAACCGCAAGGCGCTCAACCTCCACCACGGTGTGCTCGTCACCGACGCGTTCATGGAGGCAGTGCGGGCGGGCGAGGAATTCGAGTTGAGGAGCCCCAAGGACAAGTCGGTGCGCGGCAAGCTCGACGCGCGCGCCCTCTTCCAGAAGCTCGTCGAGACCCGCCTCGCGACGGGCGAGCCTTACATTATCTTCATCGACCAGGTGAACCGATCGATGCCGCGCCACCAGCGCGATGTGGGCTTGAAGGTCACCACCTCGAACCTGTGCTCGGAGATCACGCTCCCTACCGGCCGCGACCAGCATGGCGAGGACCGCACCGCGGTCTGCTGCCTCTCGAGCCTCAACCTCGAGACCTGGGACGAATGGCAGGGCGAGAAGCTCTTCATCGAGGACATCATGCGTTTCCTCGACAATGTCCTCCAGGACTATATCGACCGCGCGCCCGAGGAGATGGCGCGCGCTAAATATTCGGCCCAGCGCGAGCGCTCGGTCGGCCTGGGCGTGATGGGCTTCCACTCCTTCCTCCAGGCGCGCGGCGTCGGCTTCGAAAGCGCGATCGCCAAGAGCTGGAACCTCAAGATGTTCAGGCACATCCGCGCGCAGGTCGACGAGGCCTCGATGCAGCTCGCGGTCGAGCGCGGCCCCTGCCTCGACGCCGCCGACCAGGGCGTGATGGAGCGCTTCAGCTGCAAGATGGCGATCGCGCCGACCGCGTCGATCAGCATCATCTGCGGCGGCACGAGCGCGTGCATCGAGCCTATCCCGGCGAACATCTACACGCACAAGACCTTGTCGGGCAGCTTCTCGATCAAGAATCCGTATTTGGAGAAGCTGCTCGTCGCAAAGGCCAAGGACACCGACAAGGTGTGGAATTCGATCCTCGAGCAGGGCGGCTCGGTCCAGCACCTCGATTTCCTCACCCAGGAGGAGAAGGACGCCTTCAAGACCAGCTTCGAGATCGACCAGCGCTGGCTGATCGAGCTCGCCGCCGACCGCACGCCCTATATCGACCAGGCCCAGTCGCTCAACCTGTTCATCCCGGCGGACGTCGAGAAATGGGACCTGCTCATGCTCCATTTCCGCGCCTGGGAGCTCGGTATCAAGTCGCTCTATTATCTGCGTTCGAAGAGCGTCCAGCGCGCCGGCTTCGCGGGCGGCGTGGAAGCCGACAACACCCCCGAGCTCAAGCAGATCGAGCTCGCGGCGGACGCGACCGACTATGACGAGTGTTTGGCATGCCAATGATCCCCCGGATCATTGGCCGCGAGATGCCAACACTCCTGGCGTGCCAGTGAGATGGCCGGCCGTCACGCGCACCATTGGCACGCGAGCGACGCGGTC
This sequence comes from Sphingomonadaceae bacterium, assembly GCA_014380205.1. Lineage (GTDB taxonomy): Bacteria > Pseudomonadota > Alphaproteobacteria > Sphingomonadales > Sphingomonadaceae > Parasphingopyxis. The sequence continues at coordinate 24,090 of JACMKH010000486.1, read as the reverse complement.
GAGATCTTCGACCATGCCGTCGAGCGCCTCGACCACAGCCTCCGTCCCGCCGGCGAGCCGCCGTGGGAGCCCAGGGTGGATACCGCGATCTGCTGGGCGACCATCGCCGTCGGCGCCGCGCTGATGGCGCTCAGCATCTGGTACGTGAGCGGGGCGTGACCCGCCTCCTCGCCCTATCCCCGCTCCTCCTCCTCGCCGCCTGCGCACGCCAGCTTCCTGCCGGCGTCGCAGCCGAGGCGCCGGGGTTCCTGCTCGGCCTGTGGCACGGCTTCATCTTCCCGGTCGCCTGGCTGCTGTCGCTGTTCATGGACGAGGTCGCGGTCTACGCGGTGCCTAACAACGGCGGCTGGTACGATTTCGGCTATTTCATCGGCGTGGTCTTCATCGGCGTCGGCGCGCGCAAGAGCCACGTGGTGTATCGCGATCGCGTGGTGCGGCGGTGACGGCAACTGGCTGCACTATTTCGAGGTGATGTGATGCGTTCCCCCTCTTCACCCATCAAGGACTGGCCATGAGCACCGGAATCTTTGTCCTTCCCGCCGCTTTGTTCTTTCTCGCAGCCTCCTTGCTGTTCACTCGCGCGAAGAAAGCGCCCGATCGCGCCCGCATCCTGGTTCCCCTCGCGAGCGTCGCCTTCGTCGTCGGCCTCGTATTGCTCGGCCTCGGCTTCCACCGTCTTTTCACGACCTGATCGTCACCTCTTTCCAACGGAGCCCTCCATGCCCCTTCTCGAAGCCCGCAAGACCTACAAGCCCTTCGAATATCCCTGGGCGTACGATTTCTGGAAGCGCCAGCAGCAGATCCACTGGATGCCCGAGGAGGTGCCCTTGGGCGAGGACTGCCGCGACTGGGCGCAAAAGCTCACCGAGCATGAGCGCGGGCTGCTCACCCAGATTTTCCGCTTCTTCACCCAGGCCGACATCGAGGTGCAGGACTGCTACCACGACAAATACGGCCGCGTGTTCAAGCCCGTCGAGATCAAGATGATGCTGACCGCCTTCTCCAACATGGAGACGGTCCACATCGCCGCCTACAGCCACCTGCTCGACACCATCGGCATGCCCGAGAGCGAATACGCCGCCTTCCTCGATTATGCCGAGATGCGCGACAAGCACGACTATCTCCAGCAGTTCGGCGTCGATTCGGATGCCGACATCGCGCGCACCCTCGCCATGTTCGGCGGCTTCACCGAGGGCCTCCAGCTGTTCGCGAGCTTCGCGATGCTGATGAACTTCCCGCGCTTCAACAAGATGAAGGGCATGGGCCAGATCGTCTCTTGGTCCGTCCGCGACGAGAGCCTCCACTGCGAGGGGATCACCAAGCTGTTCCACGCCTTCTGCGCCGAGCGCCAATGCCTCACCCGCGCGGTCAAGGAGGACATCATCGATTGCTGCCAGAAGACCGTGCGGCTCGAGGATGCGTTCATCGATCTGGCGTTCGGGATGGGCCCCGTCCCCGGCATGACCGCCAGGGAGATCAAGCGCTACATCCGCTACATCGCCGACTGGCGCCTCGGCCAGCTCGGCTTCCAGCCGATCTACATGATCGAGGACCACCCCCTCCCCTGGCTCGCCCCGCTCTTGAACGGCGTCGAGCACGCCAATTTCTTCGAGACCCGCGCGACCGAATATTCGAAGGCCGCGACGCGCGGCAACTGGAACGACGTTTGGTCGAGCTTCGACGAGAGGAAGAAGGCCAAGGCCAACGACGACGCGGCGGCGGGCGCGGACGAGGGCGACGGCGGCGAGGGGGATATGTTCAGGCAGGCGGGGATGGCGGCGGAGTAGTTTGTTCTTCGTCGCGGAACATGCTATGAACGAAATGGGTACGCATTTCGGCGAGTCGCGACGGATGAGTGGCGTGCGTCCTTGGAAGTAAGGATGGCAGCGGAGTAGGCAAAAAATGACAGATAAAGCCGTGAAGGAGGACGGGACCGTTTGGTTTGCGGCAGCGACTCGGCACTTGTTGGAGGAACGATCGGTTCCGACGATGCATCTGATCTCGCCAGGTACGCCCGAACCGGGCTCGACAGCGCCAACTCAGCATCTCGTGCCGCCACCACCCGCTCCCTCCCCTGCGCCGCCCCCGCCGCCGTCGAAGGGTTAGGGCTAACAAGTGATAACTTGGGTTGATCAGCTTCAGGCCTGGACCTCGCTTGGTTCGACCTTGATCGCTCTCGGTGTAGCCGGCTTTGTCGTGTTGCAGCTTAAACAAGCCGCATCCGCTTTGCGCGCTCAAAACGTGTCTCGTGATATCGCGAGCGTCTTGGCAATTTGGGAACGGCTGGATGTGCATTGGGTTCGGTTTCGCGCGGCGGACACGGAAGAAAAGAGACGATTCGAATTTGGCCAGCTTATAAGTTACTATGAAATGGCCTGCTCCTTGTTTCGCGATAGAGTTTTCTCCACACGTGCCTCTAGGACTCTCTATGAACATTTGAGCGAAGTCTTGCCAAACATGCAGCGAGATTCGAGCTTCAAGACTTTGTTTGGAGCGCTTATAACGGACGAGAGCACGTTTGAGAATATTAGATGGTTTTGCCGGGAGCACCCGTGTCTGGAACTCGGCAGGGTATCCCAGCTTCGCGGTGCAAACGATGCGGTGCCCTCGGTCAGTGCAATCGATGTTCGCTTCGATGACGACCAGATGCGGGTCGAACTCAAAGACGGCCGTACTCTCGGCATTCCGCTTGCCTGGTTTCCCCGCCTCCACAAGGGCTCGCCCGAGGATCGCAGCGAGGTCAGCATCAGTGCGAATGGCCTACACTGGGAAAAGCTCGACGAGGACATCTCGATCGCCGGCTTGTTGGCCGGGAGGCGTGCCCAGACGCAGTTCCCCCAGAAGCAGCGGCATCACTCGAGGCGAGCGTAAAACCTGCGAGTATGACTTAGGATCATGGGATGGTTGCTAGAGCTTGGACAATGCACGGTCCGTTCGAACTCGATAAACACAGCTCCCTCACTTGGAAGCAGCTATTTCGCGAGCAGACTCGCCGTTATCCCGGACTGAGCGACGCGGCAGGGGTCTACATCATCGCTACAACAAATCGTACCAAAGACAGCATCTGCTACATTGGGATGACGCATTGGCAGGGGTTCGAAGCAGAAGCGTTCTCTCAGAGAAATGTGGAACTTGTATGGGATGTTATTTCTGAAATGAGGAATCGCGCAATCAAAATCTGGTTAATAGCAAAAAGAACTCCAGCCAGAAAGGGGTTCTCGTGGGATTCTCGAATTGAGCGTCAATCTTTTCTGCTAGAAACCCTCTTGATTATGCACGCTAAGGCCGCTGGCCACAGGCTAATCAACACAAGTAAAATGAAATCGGCTGAGGGGATAGCAGTCGAAGGTTTGTTTGGCAAAAGGAAGCGAGGTCGGCAGTCGGCCGGATCGACATCGTTGGCCTCTGCTCTCGGTCTTTTGCGCTCTTGACGCAATGCCATAACGTACCCATGGTCTACATATGTTCTGCTCCGACTCTACTTACTCCGATGCTGGCATCGACCTTCTCGGCAGCGTTCGAGGCAAGCGCTTCGGCACCATCCTCGCCGACCCTCCCTGGCAGTTCCAGAACCGCACCGGCAAGGTCGCTCCCGAGCACAAGCGCCTCTCGCGCTACGACACGATGACCCTCGAAGACATCGCCGCGCTCCCCGTCGCCGAGATCGCCGCCGATCCCGCGCATCTCTACCTCTGGGTTCCCAACGCGCTGCTCCCGCAAGGGCTCGAGGTGATGGAGGCGTGGGGCTTCCGCTACATCTCCAACATCGTCTGGCACAAAATCCGCAAGGACGGCGGATCGGACGGGCGCGGCGTCGGCTTCTATTTCCGCAACGTCACCGAGCTGCTGCTGTTCGGCGTGCGCGGCCGCAACGCCCGCACGCTCGCCCCTGGCCGCAGCCAGGTCAACATGATGCAGACCCGCAAGCGCGAGCAAAGCCGCAAGCCCGACGAGCAGTACAAGATCATCGAGGATTGCTCCTGGGGCCCGCGCCTCGAAATGTTCGCGCGCGGCAAGCGCCGCGGCTGGACCGCATGGGGCAACCAGGCCGACGACGGCCACCAGCCGAGCCTGGTCACGCTCGACGTGTCGGGCGCCGCCGAGTCGACGCCGTTGCGCACGACCTCGGTGACGATCTTCGTCACCGCCCCGTTCATATAGACGCCCCCCGAGGTGACCCCCTCCCACATCCCCGAGCCCGAGGAGGTCTCCGCCGCGTTGAAATAATAGGTGGTCGTCGCGACGTCGGTGTTGCCGCCGACCACGCTGGTCACCACGTCCTCGGTGACCTGCGACTTGGCGTTGTAGGTCGAGGCGCGGCTGTAGACCACCGCCCCGCCCCTGCTCTCCTCGTAGAGCTGGCCGTCGGCGCGGTAGTGATAGGTCTCGAGCCGGTCGCCCGTGTAGGCATAGTCGACCTCGGCCCACACCCCCTGCCACTCCATCGCCTCCTGGTCCATCCACCAGCTCACAAGGCCGTCGTGCTCGCGCGTGAACCGCCACAGCTTCTGGGTCATCGACACGTCGCGCCGAAGCACGCTCTCGCGCCGCCCCGCCTCGTCGTAGGTGATCTCGAGCCCCGAGCTCCCCGCGACGATCTCGCTCGAGACCAGCGCGCCCTTGGTCACCGTGAAGCGGTTCATCGCGTCATAGGCGTACCAATAATCCTGCGTCGTCGAGGTCGCGCTTGGCGCGCCCTGCGCGTCGAGCTGGCGGAAGATCGAGGTCATCCGCCGGATGTTGCCCGCCGCGTCGTACTTCCAGTCGATCGCCACCGGCGTCGAGCCCGATGCGCCGTCGTCGTCGAACGACACCATCCGGTTCATCGCGTTCCACGTCACCACCGCGTTCTGATGGGTGGTCGTGACCGTCGCCGCGCTGCCCGTCTGGTAGTTCCAGAAATGCCCCGTGACATGGTGCTTCTCGAGCGTGCGGTTGCCGTCGAGGTCATAGGCGTAGCTCGCCGTCGCCACGGTATCGGTGTCGCCATTGTCCGATGTGGTGACGACCGAGACCAGCCGCCCGGTGTTGACATAGCCGTAGTCGACCTCCTCGCCCGCGCCGTTGGTCCGCAGCTGGAGCCAGCCCGCGTCGTCGTAGGTGAAGGCGTAGTCGTGCCCGCCCGCGTCGATCAGGTCGACCGTCCGCCCGAAATAGTCGAGATGCTCGATGGTGTCGTCGACCGCCGTCGAGGCGATCGAGGCCGGCGTGATCACCGTCTTGATCCATCCGCCGAACGTCCCCATCCCCCCGGTCGCGACCGCGCTGCTCCAGTCGTAGACGGTCTTGGTCTGGTCGCCGCCGAAATCGGTCATCGAGACGACGCGCCCCTGCCGGTCCCAGTCGGTGCGCTCCTTGACCGTGCTGCCGAGCTGCGAGTTCCAGTGCAGCGTGCGATGCCCCAGGCTGTCGTAGCCGTAATAGTCGGTGAGCAGCCCGCCGCGCCGCGCGATCGAGGTCAGCTGCCCCAGCCGGTCGTAGCCGCGCTGCTCGTCCGAGCTCGTGTTGACCGTCGTGCTCGACGAGTCGTGGAGCCCGTTGCGCAAAATCCGCGCGTTGCCGTAAACGTCGTAGAAAGTGCGATCGACCGTGTCGTCGGCGTTGAACGTCGCCGTCACCAGCGCTTCCTCGCCGCCGTGCCCGGTCCCCGCGAGCAGCCTGCGCCGCGTGACATTGCCGTTGGCGTCCTCGACCGCGACCAGCCGGCCCGAAATGTCGTAATGATAGGCTTCATCCGGCCGGACGTTGCTGACCGCCCCGTTCGCCGCGGTGACGCTGACCAGCGGATGGATCGTCTTGGTCAGCCGGCCCATCGTGTTGTATTCGAAGTCGGTCGTATAGCCGCGCGCATCGGTCTCCGAGGCAACCTCGCCGAACGCGTTGTAAGTCTTCGAGCGCTCGATCGTCACCGCCGAGCCGCCCGCCGAAAGCCACCGGTCGGGCTCGATCGTCGCCGTCGCCATCCCGCGCTTGTCGTATTGGGTAACCGTGGTGACCGCGCTGGCAAGCGAGGTGTCGCCCGCCGTGTTGAGCGTCGCCGTGATCCCGCCGATCGAGCTGTACGCGCCAAGATCCGCGCCCGCCGAGCCAAGCGTCAGCGTTCGGTTGCCCGCCTTGTCGTAGACGAAGAATTTGAGCGCGCCGTCGCCGCTGTTGGTCCGCCACAGCCCGCCGCCTTTGTCGTAGTCGAAGAACTCCTGATAGACCGCGGTCCAGGTCGGGCCGTCGGCCATCCCCCGGCCCGTCATCTCGCCATGCGCATTGTGGCGGTAGAAAATGGTCTCGCCATATTGCCAGTTGGTGCCGCTCTGCCACCTGCCCTCGAATTCCTCCTCGAGTCGGCCGGCGAGGTCGTAGTTGTAGCTCATCGCCTCGGTCCACTGCGTCGTCCCGTTGGACTCGATGCGCGTATAGCCCTCCTAAATCCGACTTCCGCGCCCCACGTTTAGCACTTTTTTTCAAACACTACCCAAAACCGCCAAAACCACCCAAACAGCTTGACAAGCACGCCCACGCAACGCTGAAGCCCGGCATCCGGGGAAGGACCTCCGATGCAGGACTTCGAACCTAGCGGCGAACTCGCGGCACTCTTGGCTTTCGTCGAACGCGACGGGAGTAATACCGTCCTCCTCGCAGAGACGATCGAGCGCTCTTATGAAGAATCCGCGCTTGAGCTGACCGCGACACTCATTGACCGGTATCGGACGCTCGCGCCGCTCCCACCGCCCCTGACCAATCTCGCCGGCCTCGTTGCATTGCGCTCAGGCGATGCCGAAGGCGCGGCCGCGCAGTTCGACGAACTGATCGGAATGGGACAGGACGACTCCGGCCTGCGATTCAACCGCGCCTGGTGCTACGCGCTTGAAGGCGACTACGAAGCAGCGCTTGGCCTGCTGACCGAAGAGGCTGCGCTCACGCATGCGCAGGCCGCAACACTCCGGATCGAGGCGTTCCATCATCTTGGCACGCTTGACGAGGCACTGCGGGCAGGCGCGATCTACGTCGAGCGCTTTCCCGATCACGCGGCGCTGTTTGGGGCGCTTGCCCAAGTCGCGCTCGATGCGGAGCGAGCCGAACTTGCTGAAGCATATGCGGCGCGCGCCGGCGAAACCGTGCAAGGCATATCGGCTCGCGGCATGCTGCTGCTTTCCAAGGATCGCGGCGCCGAGGCGCTGGTCGAGTTCGACAAGGCATTGGCCGCGCGGCCCGACGACGCGCGAGCCCTGCTGGGCCGAGGCGTCGGTCTTCTGGCGCAAGGCGACACGGAGGACGCGCTCGCGGCAATCCAACGCGGGGCAGAATGCTTTGGAACTCACGTCGGGTCGTGGGTGGCGGCGGGTTGGCTTAATCTGATCAACCGAAATTTCTCCAAGAGCCGCGATTGCTTCGATCGGGCGATGGCGATCGACGGCAGTTTCGCCGAAAGCCACGGTGGGCTCGCCGTGCTCGATCTGCTCGATGGCGATGCGACCGCAGCTGAGCGCGGCGCCGAAAGGGCGCTACGCCTGGACCGCGCGTCGTTCGGCGGCGCGCTAGCGAGGATCCTCATTCTTCAAGCCCGCGGCAACGCGGAGCAGGCAAACGAGCTGCTCACCGCGGCGCTTGCGGCGCCCGCGGGACCAGGAGGCAAGAGCATCGGTGACGTGCTTGGCGTCATGGCGCTCGGCGGTATTTCGTTCAGCTCGCGCTGAGCCCCGCGATTACGCGCGAGAGCATGGCCGACGCGCGGGGATCGCCATCGATGGTGTCGCAGACACGCTCGACCACCTGCTGGAATTGCGCCTCGTTGATAAGCTCGGCGCCGAATTCGTCGGCGAGGATGTTTTGCAGAAAGCGGCGGCGCAGCTGGCGTTCGCTCGCACCCTCGGCGGCGGCAAGAGCATGGATGCCGCGCACGCCATCGCTGGTGCGTGCCGACAGCCGGCCCTTATCGGCCGCCCGCCCGCCTTCCGATGCCTTCGCGCGCTCCTGTAACCGCTGGCGCAGAATGACAACTAGCCGATCGGCCGAGGAAACCGGGTCCATCGCCATTTTCCCGCCCCTCCTTCCTAAGCGCTAGTGCCGTGTTGCGCGCGTAGCATATTGCTGGAGCAGCGCCTGAACCGAGGAGCTTGGCGTCTTGGCCGACTCTCGAACGTCGGCCCCACCGATTTCGGTCAGGATCAGCCTCATATCGTCATTGAGCGGTGCGTTTTCGACGTTGCGGGTGATCCCGCGCTCGAGCAGCGCGGCAGCTTCGGCAAATTCGTCTCGAACAAGATGGCGAAGCCCTTCCGCAAAAAGTCGAAGAGGGTGGCCGTCCTCAAGGCTGCTGAGCGGTTGCCAGATCTGATCGGCGCGTTCCGCATGGCCCGACGACAGTTCCAGAAAGCCATGTTGAAAACGCATGATGGGGTTGTCCGGCGCCAGTTCGACGGCGCGCGCCATCGCATCGGCGGCTTCGGTATAGCGTCGTTCGCCGGCCAATAGCGAGCCGTGAAGGAAGTGCAGCCGGGCATCGGCGTCAAAGTCGCGCAACAGAGCGGCAGCGCCTTCGAGAGCATCAACCTCACTCGTACGCGCGCGAAGCAAGGCCGCTTCAAGAAGGTCATCCGGACATTGTCGATCGCTTCGCGAACCCACCATGGAAATCTCCTAACCTGTTAAGCTCAACGCACCGGCCTGTCGCAGCCGCTTTCGAAGGAGTGCGAGCGTGGTTCGGTGAAGCTGAGATATACGTCCCTTTGTGAGATTCATCAGCAGACCGATCTGCGTGAAATCGAGGCCCTCCTGGTAGTGATAGCGGACAATGTCGCGCTCGCGTCCCCCAATCGCATCAATTTCGAGCGCCACACGCCGCACCATATCGTTCTCTCTCGTAACGCCCGACTGATCGAGGAGAACGGCGCACCAGCCACGTGTATCGCACAGGGTGAATCGGCATCCCGTCGACGACGATCATAGCGTGTTCACCGACGGGAGTGCTCTAACACGGGAAAAGGCGGTGTCTCCACGAACCGCCATAACGGCTCCAGGGCGAGCCACAAATGGACGCGACCGACGCGAGGGACGAAAATCCACATGGCCTCGGGCACCGACATGGCGCTGGCGTGGCACGACGCGGTTGAACCCGTCGGCGCGACCTGGCCGACAACAGCGGCGAGATCGAGGCATGGAAAGTCCGAAGCTGGAGGATAGCAAGAAAATCAGTGCATCCTGCATGAGACACGTCGCCGTGAAACGCGTCAACAATCGTCGGTGCCATCGCGAACGTCTGGCAAGTGTGTGTCGAGACAAGCAGGACGGAAGGCTCGCAGCACCTACGCCTATCAATGGCGGGGCGAAGCGGCGAGGGACGCGCGGATGGATCGCCCCGCGCTGTTATGGGAAGGACATTCCCCGCATCGGCTGGTCCTCGCAGTCCAGCTCGTCAATAGCGCCCGAATTTCGGCGGAGGGGGGTGATCTGGGCGGGGCCCGCCCTTCACCGCAAGGCCCGCGGCTACGGAAGCCACTCAGTATTGGGTTGGCATCGCCGCGTTCGCTATATTTGGCTTCCCGTATGACCGGAGTCTTGACTCAATGCCGAATCGAGGAGAGTTGTATCCTGAATTGGGTGGAGGGCCGAATCTATGGCGCTTGCGCTGCACGGCGCGGTATGGGGGTGGCTGGCTGTCGTCATGACGCGCGGCCCGACGCGCGGCTGGGGCCGGATGACGCGGGCGCTGATGTTCGCCGCGCTCGCGCTGGTCGCGACGGTCGCGGCGTTCGCCTTCCGCGGAACCGACGGCGCGGCTTGGGGCGCTGCAGGCTTCGCGATCGGATGCGCAGGAGCTTTGGCGTTGCTGGCGTATGCCCGACGAGGCTCCGTCTCTTTGGAAGGGGAGAACTGACCGTGCTCAGCACCGCCGCCGCCAATCGGGACCTCAGCGATTTCGCGCTCAACTGGATGTACTGGGGCGCGTTCGGCTTCGGCCTCGTCATCGGCTGGTTCGTCTATTATGTGAACCGATATCGCAAGGGCGATGTCCAGCTCGGCGACATCACCACGCTCATCGGCGCGGTCGGCGGCGCGGTGGTCGTCCAGCTCTTCGGGCTGGGCACGGGAATCTTCGGTGCCTACGGCGTTGGGCTCGCGGTCGGATTCTTCGGCTATTTCCTCGTGCTTGTCGGCCTTGTCAGCAAATCCCCGAACTTCAGCGCGGACTGGTTCCTCGACGGTCGGCGCAAGAACCCGGGGCCTAACGAGGGCTATGGGACGCAGGAGCGCCCGCCGATGGCTCCGCAGGGCGGCCAGGACGGATTCTATGGAAGTAATCCGGGCGCGCCGATGGCGCTCCGCATGCCCGAGCCTGCGCGGGCACCCGCGACTACATCGGACGAATCGAACGCCCGCAAGGTCATCGAGACGTGCAAGGCGCAATGGCCGGCGACGAAGGGATCGTGCAACGGGTTCGTCACGGCGGTCGCGTCCGAGCTCGGCGTCACGCTGTCGGGAACCGCCAATCAGATCCTCGACCACATCACGGGCCAAGGCTCAGAGTGGAAGGCGCTGTCCGACGGAGTCGCGGCGAAGGCGGCGGCCGAGAAGGGCAGCCTCGTCATCGCCGGGCTGCGCTCGGGCGACTTCACCCCCGCTGACGACCATGGGCATGTCGTGATCGTCGTCGCTGGGCCGATGAATCCGGGCGGTTGGGCGCCGGCCGCCTATTGGGGAAGCATCAATTCCGCAATCGCGGCGAAAGGCGGCGACGGCTCGCCGCTCAGCCTCTGCTTCAGGAAGGTCGACGGCCAGAGCGCCAAGTTCGTGTACCGAAGCTTTGACTGGTGAGCCGCCCATCGAGCAGCGCTTTTGCTCGGCCCCGAATGCCGAGCGTGACGCCTCGCGGCAAGAATGGTCGCGCACCGCACTGCTCACCGAGACTTTCTGGGGCCGCGACAAAACTCTCACCATTGGGTTCTTCGGCGGAGAGCCGGCATTGCGCGAGCGCGTCGCAGATCTCGCGCGTCTGTGGCTGACGCGAACCGGGGCGCGGCTTGATTTTCATTTCTGGACCGCGCCCGACGTCGATGTGGGGGGCGCCGATATCCGCATCGCCTTCGATCCGGCGCGAGGCTCGTGGTCGTGGGTCGGAACGCAGGCAACGCGCATCGCCCGCGAGAAGCCCACGATGAATCTCGGGTGGATGACGGTGGAGCTGCCCGAGGACCAGGCCCGTTCGGTGGTGCTCCACGAGTTCGGCCACGCGATCGGCCTCATCCACGAGCATCTCCATCCGCTTCACCGCATCGACTGGGATCGCGAGCGCGTCATCGCCGACCTCCGGGCGTCGCAGGGATGGGACGACGCGACGATCTCGGCGAACATGTTCGAGGAGCCTCCCCCGGATGCCGTGTTCGCGACCGCGTTCGATCCCTCGTCGATCATGATGTACGCGGTCCCCGAGCATTGGACCCGCGACGATTTCTCGGTGGGTTGGAACACCGATCTCAGCGCATCGGACATCGGGCTTATTCAGGAAGCCTATGGCGTTCGCCCGGAGTGGCGTGGCTGATGGCGACCGCCGCGCTCGCCGATCGCGCGATCGTGGTGGGCGTCGGCCGCTATCCGACTCTGGGGCCCAAGAGCACTCCGCGGGATCTTAAGGGACCGCAGGTCGACGCCGGCGAGATGGCGGACTGGCTTCACCGAAACGGCGCGCATGTCACGAAGATCACATCTTCGGGCGATGGCGACCAACAATGGGATGTGGAGGATCTTCGACCAGAATTCAGCGATGTCGAGCGGCCCCTGAACAAGCTGGTCAGGGACGCCGAGGCGCTCCGCGACGAAGGCCGTCCGGTCGCGCTCGGGAGGCGGTTGACGATCTACATGGCCGGGCATGGCTTCGCGCCCAGCCACAAACATCTCGCGCTGATCACCGCCGAGGCGAGCTCTGGGCTGACATTCAGCCTTCAGGCCACCGCCTGGGTCGACTGGTTCTCCGACCAGACCCATTTCGACGAGATTGTGTGCTGGATGGACTGCTGCACGATCGCCGATTTCGCGCAGACCAGCCGCGTCCCGATCGGCGCCCCGCGCCACAGGCGCGCTCACGGCATGGCGAAGCTGCTCACTATCTACGCCGCCCCGCCCGATCAGTTCGCCTATGAACGGCCTGACGAAAATGGCGTGGTCCGCGGCGTGTTCACGCGAGAGCTGCTCAAGGCGCTCAACGGCGCGGCGGCCGACGAGGACGGGCAGGTCACGACCTCGAGCCTGAAGAGCTATTTCCAAGGCAGCGGGCTTACGGGAACGGCGGCGTCTACCGAATCTTCGGCCGAGAGGCCCAAACCCTATTTTCGCGACGACGACGAGATCGTTCTCGCCGAGATCGTTCTCGCCGAGGGGGAGCTCGACCGGATCTCGATCCATAGCGGGCTGCCCGAAGGCACGGCCATGAAAATCCAGCGTGACGGCAAGGCGACCGTGTTCGATGGCATCGCAGGCCCCGACGGCGTCATCCAAATCCCCCTCACCACCGGCATCTATGCCTTGCGCGCCGGCCCCGTCACCAAATTGTTCGAGATCGGCGCGGGGAGCACATCCGATGTCCGTCTCTAAGAGCCTCTCCGACACGGCGCGGCTGATCGTCTCGGGCCACAACGACAGCGAACTGATGGTGCTTGACGCCAATCTGCAACGCGTGGGCTATGGCGTCGGCCGGATCGAGCAGGGCTTTCCCAAAGGACTCTACAAGCTGCGCGCGACGCGCGGACAAGCGATGCAGGAACAGCTTCTCCAGCTTGATCGGGATCAGCATATTCACATGCCGCTCCAGCCGCTGACCGCGATCGCGCCGGTGGGACCGGTGTACGGACAATGGACCAGTGAGATCGAGGCGCTTGCCGAAGGGGCTCGAGACGCCAAGGGATCGAAGGGTTTAGCGGCAATCCTGTTTCTCGCGCATCGGGATCGCGAGCACGCGCCCGATCCGATCGAGGGCGTCCGGCTTCAACGCTGGGGCAACATCGCGGAGGAAGGGGCGCGGCGCTCCGCCGGACGCGGCAAGAAGATCGGCGAGGAATTCTGGAGCGCATGGGCGACGGGGCTCGGGCCGGGCGGCCACCAGATCGACCTCGGCAACGGAAATTTGCGGCAGACGCTGCCCGTGGTGGCGGGTTTTGAGACGCGGCTGTTCATCAGACAGGCCCTGCGCGGCCCGGCGGAATCGACGGCCGCCCCGCTGATCGAGCTGTCGCTTCAGATGGAGCGACCGGGAATGCCCGTCGTCTATTTCGATCACTTTGAGACCATCGAAACGGCGCGGCGCGCGATGGAGGCCGAGCGGCCGATAATCGTCGGCGAATCGCTTGTCGACGAGCTGCTTCATGGAAAATGGCAAAACCCCATCATGGGCATCACGGGCGCCCATCTCTTCCTGGCGGCGCTCGAGCGTGAGCGCGCCGCGAGCGATGGTCCAAGCTCTCGCCCGGTCGATCTGGCGGATCGCGTTCGCGAGCGCGCCGGCTCGACTCTGCGCATGATCATCGAAAATCTCGAGAGCATTTTCGGTCGCGAGGCCTCCAGCGATGTGCTGGGGCTGCGCCTGCGGGCGCGCCGCTTTACGAGTGAGCACATCGCGGGCACGACCATCGAGCAACCGCCGATCTTCTGGTCTTCATGGAGCGCGCTGCTTGCCGAGTCCGGACCGAACGGCTCGGTGACGATACCCCGCTCGCTTTGGAGCAGGGTCGCCAACTGCTTCCCTTCCGGTCCGTATTTCGCCTGGCGGAAGGGCCGCACCAGCGTCGACAAGCAGATCGATGCGCTGTTGCAAGCGCGATGGCAGCTTGCGCCGGCCGGTGCGGCGACCCCCTCAATCTTCAAGTCTTTCGACGCGCCGCCCTCGCCGATCGATGCCCTCGATGCCGATCCGGACGCGGCCTCTCGGATCGCGGACGACATAGCCAACGCGCTGGGCGCGCCGCGCTCACTCGTTGAGGGATGGGCAAGCCGCCTGACGGGCGGAGCGAAACGCGAAGGAGGATGACATGCCGCCGCCGACCCACGACCCCGATCTGCCGATCGCGCTCGACACGAGCCATCGCCCGCTGCCGGGCTGGTCGATCCGTCCGATGGCGGCCAACGGCGGGAGCCGCGAGCGATATGAAGTGACCTGGGACGGCCGGGCCGATCCCGTCTATCTCGGCTATTTCTTCGATTATTCGGGATACGGCGAACCGCACCCACGGGGTCTCGCCCGCACGCCGAGCGCGGCGCGAGGGCTGCCGTTCGTCCCAGCCGACTGGACCCAGTTTGGCGCCTGGCCCGAGCTCCTTTACCCGACCGCCTGGTCCGAGTCGAACGCCGACTTCGCGGTGCTCAACGCGTGGGATCGCGCGGCGATGACCTTCGGCTTTATCCAGCTCGCCGCGCACACCGCGCGCACGCGATAGCCCACCGAAAGCCCGCGAACGTCCCCCCGCCACGATCAGGATCAGCCCGTGCCCCCCACCCCCCGCGCCACCGCCCGCCGCCAGCCCCCCACCGTGCGGCGCGAGGATTTGCTCGCGGTGACGATGCGTTGCCTCGCGGAGCTCGGGCCGCGCGGGACGACGGGCCGCGAAATCTGTCGGCGCGCGGGGGTCAGCCATGGATTGCTCAGGCACTATTTCGACAATCCCGACGATCTGCTGCTCGAATCCTATCAGCGGCTGTGCGACCATTTCATCTCGCGCTTCGAGACGACGCTGGGCGAGCCGGGTGGACCGCGCGAGGCGCTCGACCGGATGTTCGCGACGCTGTTCGATGCCGAATGGGAGCAGGCCGATGTGCTGGGCGCGTGGATGGCGTTCTGGAGCCTCGTTCGGAGCAGCGAGGCGTTCGCGGCGGTGAGCGAGGCGTATAACGCGCGGCTGCGCGGATTGCTGCGCGGCGCGCTCGAGCGGCTGCCGCGCGGGGAGGGTGCGGTGGCGGTTGAGGAGGTAATCCCGATCCTTTCCGCGCTGATGGACGGGCTGTGGCTCGACGTGTGCCTTGCGCCTGGGCGGCTGTCGCGCGAGCGCGCGGTCGAGCTATGGCGGTTGGCGGTGCGCAGGCTGACGGCGTAGCGCGAGCGGTCAGCGAACCACCCTGCCCCCCTGCATGACATGCGCGACGCGCTCGAGCGTCGCGATGTCGACGAGCGGATCGCCGCTCACCGCGATCATGTCGGCGAAGCGCCCCGGCGCGACCGCGCCGATATTCGCCGACTGGCCCATGAGCTCGGCCGCGCTCGTCGTCGCCGACTGGATCGCCTGGATCGGCGTCATCCCGTAGCGGACCATATAGGCGAACTGGCGGGCGTTGAGGCCGTGCGGATAGACCCCCGCGTCGGTGCCATAGGCGATCCGCGCGCCCGCCGCGACGGCGCGGCGGAAGCCTTCGCGCTGGGCGTCGGTGGTGTCGCGGTTCTTGCGGAGGATTTCGGCCGACCAGCCATCGCGCGTCCCGACCTCCTCGATGTAATCGCCATTGTAGATGTCCATCACAAGCCATGCACCGCGTTCGCGCGCGAGCCGGATGCCCGCGTCGTCGATCAACGAGGCGTGCTCGATCGAGCGCGCACCGCCGCGCAGCGCGATCAATATGCCCTCGGGGCCGTGCGCGTGCGCGGTCGCGTAGCTGCCGTAGCGCGTGGCCTCGGCGACCGCGGCGCGGACCTGCTCCTCGGTCAGCTCGGGCGCTCCCGGTTCGGTCCCCGCCGCGAGCACCGCGCCGGTCGCAATCAGCTTGATGAAGTCGACGCCGTGCTGGAAGAGGTAGCGCACGCGCGTCGTGGTCTCCTCGGGGCTCGACACCACGCCCGCGCGCATGTCGGCGGGGACAGTGACATCGGGCGCGAAGCCGGTGACCTCGCCCCCCCCGCCCGGCACGGTGATATACGCCCCCGCGACCCACATCCGCGGTCCCGCGACCCATCCGTTGGCGATCGCGTCGCGCAGCGCGACGTCGCCGAACGCGCGGAAGGTGCCGACGTCGCGCACGCTGGTGAACCCCGCCTCGAGCGTCAGCCGCGCGTTCTGCGCGCCGAGCAGCGCGACCTCGGCCTGGCTGTGGAGCAGCGGCTCGGCGATGTTGTTGGTCTGGCCCCAATCGGCGAGGTGCGTATGGACGTCGATCAGCCCGGGAAGCACGGTGTAAGCCGACCAGTCGGTCACCGCCGCGCCCGCGGGCGGCTCGGACCAGGGCGCGACCTCGGCGATGCGGCCGTCCTCGATGCGGATCAGCCGGTCGGTGAGCGCCTCGCCGCGCTCGACATCGATCAGCCGCCCCGCGCGGACATAGCTGGTCTCGGCAAGCGCGGGCGCGAAGCCGATGAGCAGCGCCAGAACGGCCAGCAACCGCGCGATCGATCCGCCCATCCAGTCCCTCCCTCGCCTTGCCATCCTGCGCGAGCGGTGGCGCAACGTCAAACCGCCCGGAGCATCGCTGCCCCGGGCGGCTTGCCGGCGGGAGGAGACCGCCTACCAGAAGATGTTGTTCTCGATCGCGATCACCGCGCCGGTCCGCATGTCGACGAGCAGCGCGTCGTTGCGGTAGCGCACCCACCGGATGTGGCCGAGCCTGGGCGCGGCGAGCCGATAGCGGGCGGGCTGCGCGATCACATAGCTCGCCCCGAGGAAGGCGCGATGGAGCCGCTGGCCGCGAAACGCGGTGCGGAGCGCATGGCCGCGCGGCGCGTGATAGCGCCCGAGGTTGTAGCGGCGGTCGCCCGTGGCGCGGGTGTAGTCCTGCCGCTCGTCGCGATATTCCTCGCGCGCGTCGGTGACGTCGCGCCGCTCGTCGCGGATGTCGCCGCGATCGCCCGAGCGCAGCGCCTGCTGAAGCTCGCGCTGCTCGCCGCGAAGGTCGTGGCGCTCCTCGCGGACGTCGCTCATCGAGACCGCGTTGGCGGCGGTGGGGAGCGCGACGGCGGCGAGCAGGCCGGTGAGGATAAGCTTGTTCATGTCCGGTACTCCTTGGTTCGGCCGGTCAGTTGGAGGCTGAACATCCGCCTCGCTGCCGACACGTTCATAAATACGGCGAGTTTTATGAACGGAAACGGAATGGCGATCGGCGCGCGAAAAATTTCTCCCCGACGCGATCAGAGCGCGCGAATATAAATCAGATCCTCGAACGCGGCGTCGCCGACCATGAACACCGTCGTGCCGATCGCGCTGAAGCCGTGGCGCTCGTAGAAGCGCCGCGCGCCCGCGTTGTTCGTGTAGACCGCGAGCACAAGCCTGCGCTTGCCGAGCGCGCGGGCGAGCGCGCCGACCTCACCGAGCAGCGCCGCGCCGTGGCCGCCGCCTTGCCACCCTGCGAGCAGATAGATGCGCTTGATCTCCCAGTCGCCGGGAGACGGGTCGTCGACCGCGAGCGCGTTGGGCGTGCACAGCGCGTAGCCGACGGGGACGCCGAGCGGCGTTTCGCCGATGATCGCCGCATTGGCCGGATCGGCGAGCGCCGCCGCGTAGAAGTCGCGGCTGTGCGCCTCGTCGAGATGATCGAGCATTCCGGCGCGCGGGTGATCGTGGGCGAAGCTTTCGAGAAAGGTCGCGGCGCCGAGATGCGCGAGCGAGCGCGCGTCCCCGGGCGTCGCGCGCCGCCAGCGGACCGGGGTCACTCCGCGTCGGGCCCGAGCGCCGGATCGAGGTCGCGCGGGCGCATGAAGCGCAGCAGCGCCCCGCGCCCCTCGTCGACATCGGTCCAATGCGCGACATCGAAGCACATCTCCGCGAGCGCCCCGGTCGGGAATTTCTCCTCGACCTTGGCGCGCTCGACGTCGCCGGGCGTGTCGGGAACGAGCAGCAGCGTCAGATCCTCCATCCCCGGATTGTGCCCCGACATGAGCAGGGTCTCGACCGCGTCGTCGGCCTCCTGGACGACCTCGAGCAAGGTCGCATTCGAGGCGAGATAGACGCGCCGCTCCCATTCGGGCGCGATCGGCGCGCCATAGCTGTCGGCGACGAGCGCGAGCGTCTCGGCGACGCGCACCGCGGGCGAGGCGATCGCATGGTCGAAGCGCACCCCCGCCTCGCGCATCCACCGCCCGATCGCGAGCGCCCCGCGCCGGCCCCTGCCGTTTAGCGGCCGGTCGAAGTCGCACTTCACCGGATCGTCCCATCCCGATTTGGCGTGGCGCAGCAGGATCAGGCGCTTCATCGATGCTCCGGGACGGCGGCGGGAAAGCGCGCGTGATGCCGCATTTCGATCACGGGGGGAAGACGCTTCGCCCGGTCAGAGGCGCGGGTCGACCGGCTCGCTTTCCATTGTCGCGGCTGCGACGGAATCACACTTTTTCATTCCGTGGGCGGCTCCTCTATGCTACATTTGTCCCTCGAAGGGGCTTGCCGTATGAGTCGCGCGCGTTACTCTTTGGCCTTGTTTGGAGCGCTCACGCTGCCGACGGCGGCATTCGGCCAGGCCGAGACGAGCACCTTCACCTACGATGCGCTCGGGCGGGTGACCGAGGCCGAGTCGGTGCGCACCGGCGGCACAATCACCAATGCCTATCAATATGACGACGCGGACAACCGGATCTCGGACACGGTGACGCAGTCGGGAAGCCTCGCTCCCGACCCCGAAGAACCCGCTCCTGCTGCCGATCCTCTGGACGAGCCGGAGAGCTGAGGCATGCGCGCGCGATATATCACGGCCGCGCTGCTTTGCGCATTCATCGGCGCGCCCGCGCTACCGCAATCGCTGCCGCCCCCCAATCCAGCCAACCCCCCGCCAAGCCGCCAGAGCCTAGACTCCAATGCGATCAACCCGGCCACTGGCGGGTTGTCCTTCGTGCTCGGCGAAGTTTCGACGGGCGGCGCGGTCGGCGAGGCGCTTAGCTTTGCTATGGAGTGGGCAGGTTCGGTCCAGCGCGATTCCACGTATGGGTGGATTCAAAATGACCCTCCGAACGTCTTCTACGAAGTGAGCGTGGGAACTCGCAACGAGAGATTCGAATACGGCCCGGGGGGTTTTAATCCCACCACGCGTACAGGTTCAACGCTCACGTTGTCCAATAATGTTTACACTTATACTACAACAGACGGAATTGTATCACGGTTTAGCGCCATTTTAGATAGCGACTATCCAGAGGACGATATTGTAGCGAGGATCACCAGCTCCACCCGTCCAGACGGATTCATAACCACATATCATTATGTGGAAGACTCGGTTAGCACATCTCAAGGCCCTTTGACCGCAGAGAGAGTTCAGTCTATAACTAATAATCTCGGGTATCAAATGCACATGCGTTACGCGGCGAATGACCTCACTGTTTCCATCTCCGACCCAAATGTTGGCGTCAGGAGCGTTCGCGATTTTAACCGTGTGGTGGAGGCCACTGCTATTAATAATGCAGTGGATTATTGTAATCCGACGGCATTTCAATGCTCCAATCTTACGGAAGAATGGCCACACTATACCTTTTCCTATACTGATAATCAAACAACGAACAAACCCGTATCCATCACCGCCACCGATAGCATTGATCGTGCTACTCGGATTAATCTAAATGTAGATGGACAAATTACTTTTATTAGCAGGCCCGAGGCCAACGATCAAGATATTGTCCTCACCTATGGAGATGGCCGTGTCGTCTCATTCAACGACGGCGTGGGAGTTTGGAGCTATGAATATGAGGCCGATTCATCTGGTCAGATCTCTAAAACGACGATCATGCCCCCCGCAGGAGGGAACGTCGAGGTCGAGATTAACGAAAACGTTGGATTACCTAGTTCTCAATCCAATGGTGCCGGCGGTGTAATGCAATACACGTACGGACCAGGCGGTCTTCTGACTAGAACGATGATGCCAGAAGGCAATACTATTGGTTACAGCTACAATGTCCGAGGTGATATATTAGCAATAACAAGACATGAAAAACCGGATGCTGGACAATCGTTTATATCCACGAGTGCGACCTATCCCTGTTTGAGCCCGGCGACCTGCAATCGGCCGGCGTCAACCACTGATGAACTTGGTAACTACACCCATTACACATATGACAACACGCACGGCGGCGTGACATCGATCATGCTGCCCGCTCCTTTCGCGAGCGCAGCGCGCCCGGAGACGCGATATAGCTACGCCCCCCAATACGCGCGCTATAAAAACAGCGCGGGCGTGATTGTCAACGCGACGAATCCGGTATGGCGCTTGACGCGAATCGAAAGTTGCGCGACGGGCACGAGCTGCAATGATAGCGAGAACGAAACCGAAACGATCATCACCTGGACGGACGGCAGCAACCCGACCAATCTCCAACCGGTCACCGTGCGTCGGCGCGCGGGCAACAATTCGATTGGTGCGACCACGCGCTACACCTATGATCCCTTCGGCAACGTTCAGGTCGTCGATGGCCCGCTTGGTGGAACCGACGACACGGTCCACTACCGCTACAATGAGGGCATCCAGGTCGCCGGCATAATCGGTCCCGATCCCGATGGCTCGGCCAGTTCGGTGCAACACCGCAACGCGCAGCGCTTCACCTATGACGCTAACGGCAACGTCACGCAAACGGACGAGGGTACGGTCGACGGCACCACCGATGCGGCGTGGGGGCTCTTCGCGATTTCACGATCGAATCACGCCATTTACGATAGCGTGGCGCGTCTTGTGACGGCTGAGGTACGCGTTGGCGGCACGCGCTATTCGCGGATGCGATATACGTATGATGCGGCCAGTCGACTGACATGCACGGCGGTGCGAATGAATCTGACTGCCACACCGCCCGCGGATGCCTGCACGCCAGGGACCAACGGTCCCAATGGCGCACGGGACAGAATCGCCCGAAATTTTTATGACAACGCCAATCGCGTGACCGAGGTGCACGACGGGCACGGCACGGCCAATGTTGCTGTGCGCTGGCGGCGTACGTTCACCGACAACGGACAGGTCGGGACAATCGAGGACGGCAACGGCAATCTCACGACGTACGATTATGATGGGTTCGACCGGCTTTTGCGGCGTCGCTATCCCAATGCGACCGGCGGGGGCTCGTCGAGCACGGATTTTGACGGTTACACCTACGATGCAGCCTCGAACGTGGTCGAGCGGCGATTGCGCGACAACACGACGATCACCTTTAGCTACGACAATCTCAACCGCCCTACGCTGATGAATCCTTCTGCGAGCGGCACGCCCGACGTTACCTATAGCTACGACAATTTCGGACGCATGGTGGGTGCTGAGCAACCGGGATACGAGATCGAATTCACCTATGATGCGCTCGATCGGCTGCTCAGCGAGGACGGCCCGCTCGGGTTGGTCGAATCGCAATATCGTAGCGACGGAGCGCGTACGCATCTTACGCACCCGGGCGGCCGGACGTTTGAGATGGTCTATCAAATAGACGGCGGAATTCGCGCGGTGCATGAAAATGACACGGCAGGCTATCGGCTCGGGCTATTTCTATACGACGTTGAGAACAGGCTGATCGAGGTCGCCCCGCAGACCGCTCCTGGACGCGCCGATCAGGAGTTGGGCTACGATCCCGTCTCGAGGCTGGGCTCGGTGATCAACGACCTGCCAGGGACGAGCAACGACCTGACGCTTGGTATGAGCTACAATGCGGCGAGCCAGATCGTCGAGCGGACACGCTCCGATGCGGACTATGCGTTCGATGAGCCCATCCCAGGATCGACGAGCTACAACGTCGACGGGCTCAACAGGTATCCAACTGTCGATGCGCCTGACACAGGTACCGCGACCTTGACCTACGATGCGCGGGGCAACTTCTTGCGCTACAACGCGCCAGGCGACGACGACGAGCGTATTTATGTCTACGACGCCTTGAACCGCCTGGTGAGCGCGCGGCTCGCTGGTGAGAGCGTCGCGGAGGCGACGTTGTTCAGCTACGATCCCCTGGGCAGGCTCTATCAGGTGACTGACCAAGCGAGCGGCGTGAGCCGGCGCTACCTTTGGGACGGCGAGACCATCATCGTGCAATATGCGGGAACGTCGGGCTCGACAGTTCAGCGGCGCTGGGTCTACCAGCCAGGTTCGCTGGGCGCGCCGATGATCCAGTATTGGAATGGGCAGGTGGGCGAATCGAGCCGCCAATATGTCCAGACTGACGAGCGCGGCTCGGTCGTCTCTGTCACCAATCCCAACGGAACGGTTGCGGCGATCAACACGTACGATCCCTATGGTTGGCCGGGGGAGGACAACACGCTCCAATTCCAGTTCACCGGCCAGCTGTGGCTGCCCGAGGCCGAGCTCTACTATATGCGCAACCGGATGTATGATCCCGAGCTCGGGAGGTTCGTGCAACCCGACCCGATCGGGTATGCGGCCGGGATGAACCTATGTGCCTACGTGAGCAATGATCCCGTGAACTTGGTGGATTCCTTGGGATTACAGGACGGGCCACCTATAGATGTGTTTGGCCCCCGCCGGCGACGAGATACTGTTCCGGGATGGATGCAGGACCTTGTGAACCGCATCATCGAACAGGCCCAACGTGCAATCGATCGAGCCAGGAGACGGCCCAGGGAACGGGCGGACAGGCCCGACCCTTGTGGGGGTCGGCTAACAACCGGACCGGTTCCTAGCGGAACTGAATTGGCGACCCCCACGCCAGGCACTGACCAGGGCAACCCTGATTTTGGTACAAGGGAGGGAGGTCATTGGGGACTTGACATCGCAAATCAGCCTCACGCCCCAGTCGTAGCTGCTGGAAGAGGAACAATTATTCGACAAGACTTCTCCAACGTTCGAGGGTTTGGCGGGCAAGTCGTCATCGATCATGAGGGCGGAGTGTTTACTCAGTATGGACATCTTGAGTCTTTCAGCTCCCAAGTGGGACGAGATGTCAGCGCGGGACAAGAAATCGGTCGCACGGCTGTGCCGGGTGTGCGCCCCGGAGCTGGCAACTTAGGAGCAGGAATGTCTTCTCACGTTCACTTTGAAGTCCGATTGGGCTCCGCCGCCGCCCATAGTCAGAATGGTAATCCAATTGACCCGAAATTGTGCCTTCCAGGAATTTAAAGCGTGATAAATACGTTGGTATTAACTATATTCACGTTTTTTGCGCAAAACTGCATGTCTTGCGCACGCTTGGATGCTGAGTTCTCGACAGTGAGACTTGGATCAACCGAGATTGTTATGTCTTCCCGTTTAATTGAGGACAGCGAGGGAGGGTGTGCTCTGCGACCGCTTTCCGCTTGTGGATATATTACGGGGCCGTACATATTCTATTTTCTGGAAGGTCACCTCTCTTCGAAGGAATTTAGATTCCAAAGAGACGGACAACATGGGCCCTTTGGGCTGACAAGGCGCATGAGTGAATTCGATATTCTATCCCATCTAAGACCATACATTAGCCCTACACGAATAAGAAGGGTCGTATTGGAGAATTATGTAATTATATATTACAATGGGTGGTATCGCGAGAGAAGTTGTCGGCTAGATATTTACGTTAACGCTTCAGGCATCGAGTATATTAGGATGTATTACCCCGATGCCGTATAGGATATGGTGGACTATAGTAACAGTCTACTAAATAGGGATTACAGCGACAGTCTCCTAAATGAAAACCCTTCCCCAGCATGGCCCCGCTGACGGTCCCCGCGTTCCGTTTTCGTTCTTGACAAATAGGAGATCGCATGATCCAAGCTGGTGGATGACGCAGCCCCTCCGCCATGCCCTCGGTTCCCCCCGCGCCCGGTCGCCTCGCCTCGCCGCGCTTTTCCGCCATGCAGGGCGTCCGCTTTGTCTGTTTCCGCGCTTCCGCGCGAATCGCTCCACGCCGTGAACTTCATGAACTTCGCCCGCGGCGAGCGGCCGCCGTAGGTGTGACCCTTATGTGACCTTTGGCCGCCCGCGCCGCCTGCGGGCGACCTTCGCGACTTTCGCCCCAGCCCCCTGCTCACTCGACCGCCGGCCGCCCCCGCATTGCCTTGATCCGCCCTCGCGCGGCCTTGGCGTCGATGCGGCGCTGCCGGGCGGCGCGCGAGGGGCGCGTGTCGATGCGGCGCGCGGGGCGGTCGTGGGCGCGCTCGAGCAGCGCGGCCAAGCGCGCCAGCGCGTCGGCGCGGTTGGCCAGCTGGGTGCGGTGGCGGCGCGCGGTGAGCACGAGCACGCCCTCGGCGGTCATCCGCGAGCCGG
>JACMKH010000485.1 GCA_014380205.1 Sphingomonadaceae bacterium | reverse complement strand
TCCGCGCCGCCATGCGATCCGCGCTTGCGCGTTCGCCTCCTCCATCCGCCCCGCCGCGGCGAGCGCCTCGGCGTAGCGCAGCGCGCCGGTTGCGGTGAGCGGGGGCTGGCGCTCGAAATAGGCGACCAGCGAAGGCGGCGAATAGCTGTTCGCGTCGATCTGGCGCTCGGCGATGCGGCGGCGGCTGTCCTCATTGGGCCAGCCCGGATGCGAGACGAGGAAGCTCGCATAGTCGTTGAACGGCAGATTGTCCGACTGCTGGAGCCGCTTCCAGGTGAGCAGCGCCTCGCCGAGCGGGTCCGATCGCGGCACCTGGCTGACATAGCCGCCCCCCGAGACGCCGAGCCGGCTCGCATACCAGGCGCGCTGCGCGGGATCGAGCTGCTGGGCCGAGGCGAGCGAGGCGGTGGAGAGGAGGAGCAGCGCGAGCGAGCGTTTCAACATGCTGGACATCGTGCGGGCGCGATCCTTATTGGCCGGTGAACGGCTTCCGGCGGGGCCTATGCCCGGCGCGCGCGCGGAGGTGAAGGAGAATTTGATGTTCCACGGCTCGATCACCGCATTGGTGACGCCGTTCCGCGACGGGGCATTCGACGAGAATGCCTATCGGAGCCTGATCGACTGGCAGATCGACGAGGGCAGCCACGGCCTCGTCCCGTGCGGCACGACGGGGGAAGCCGCGACGCTCTCGTTCGACGAGCATTTCGAGGTGGTTCGGGCGTGCGTCGAGCAGGCGGGCAAGCGCGTTCCCGTGATCGCGGGGTGCGGCTCGAACGACACCCAGGTGGCGATCAGGAACCTGCAGGAAGCTAAGGCCGCGGGAGCCGACGCGGGACTCGTCGTCCCACCCTATTACAACCGGCCCAACCAGGACGGCATCTACAAGCATTTCGAAGCGCTGGTCGCGGCGTGCGAACTGCCGATCGTTCTTTACAACGTGCCGACACGCACCGCCTCGGACATTGCGGTCGAGACGATCGGGCGGCTGGTCAAATTCCCCTCGATCGTCGGCATCAAGGACGCGACCGGCGATCTCGACCGCGTCACCGCGCACCGGCTCGCGTGCGGCGACGAATTCGCGCAGCTCTCGGGCAACGACAATCTCGCGCTCGGTTTCAACGCGATGGGCGGCGTCGGCTGCGTCTCGGTCACCGCCAATGTCGCGCCAGGCCCGTGCGCCCAGTTCCAGAACGCCTGCCGCGCGGGCCAGTGGGACGAGGCGCTCAAGCTCCACCAACGCCTCTGGCCGCTCCACAAGGCGATGTTCGCCGACGCCTCGCCCGGCCCCGCCAAATACGCGCTCAGCAAGCTACGCAAGGATTTCCCCGGCGAGCTCCGCCTGCCGATGACTTGGCCGAGCGAGGCGGCACAGGCCGAGGTCGACGCGGCGATGACGATCGCGGGGATCGGCGAGGGCTGATCCATCCATGGCCCGCCCGCGCACCGCCAGCTTCGACAAGGTCAAGACCGTCGCCGAAAACCGGCGCGCGCGCTACGATTACGCGCTCGAGGACCGGTTCGAGGCGGGGATCGCGCTGACCGGGACCGAGGTCAAATCGCTGCGCTTCGGCGAAGGATCGATCGTCGAGAGCTATGCCGATTTCGACAAGGGCGAGATCTGGCTGATCAACTCGAATATCCCCGAGTTCAGCCACGGCAACCGTCACAACCACGAGGCCAAGCGCCCGCGCAAGCTGCTGCTCAACGCCAATGAGATGAACAAGCTCCACGGCGCGGTCGCGCGCCAGGGAATGACGATGGTGCCGCTGTCGATCTACTTCAACTCGCGCGGGCGCGCCAAAGTCGAGCTCGCGCTCGCGCGCGGGCGCAAGGCGCACGACAAGCGCGAACACGAGAAGGAGCGCGACTGGAAGCGCGAGCAGGGCAGGCTGCTGCGCGATCATGGCTGAGGGGCAGCCCATCGCCCCGCGGGGGTTCCTCGCCTTCGTCCGCAGGCACGCGCCGACGCGCGAGGAGCTCGCGCAGAACCGCTTCATCAAGCCCTTCGCGCACCGCGTGCTGCGCCGCGACCTGTGGCGCTTCACGCGCCGCTCGGTGCCGCGCGGGGCGGCGCTGGGGATGATCGTCGGCATCTTCGTGATGATCCCGGGGCTCCAGATCGCGGTCGCCGCGCTGCTTGCGCTGCCCTTCCGCGCCAACATCCCGGTCGCCGCCGCCGCCACCTTCAACAGCAACCCGCTGACCACGCCGTTCATCCTGCTCGCCGCGATCTTCGTTGGCAACGACGTGTTCGGGCTCGAGGCCAATCCCGCGCGCTTCCGTTACCTGCTCGCGCAGCAGGCGGGGATCGGCGAGTGGCTCGGCTGGCTCGCCTCCGACGCCGCGCCCGCGCTGGTCGGCGGGCTGCTGGTCATCGCGATCGGATCGGGCGTGGTGACCTATTTGCTCGCGGGCTGGCTGTGGCGCGTCTGGATCATCCGCAAGTGGAAACGCCGCAGCGCCGAGCGGAGCGCCGGCTGATGGCGAGCCTGCCGACGC
>JACMKH010000484.1 GCA_014380205.1 Sphingomonadaceae bacterium | reverse complement strand
GGAGTTCCTCGGCCCGCGCGGCGGGCGCGGTCGCCGCTGGCAGGTCGCGGCCTATCACATCTGGCGGCTCGAGGAGAGCGCGCTGATCCGCCCGGGCGTCCTGCCGCTGGACCTGCTAGGCGGCTCGGTGATCGGTGGCGCGACCCCGATCGCGCGCCATGGCGTCGAGCTCGAGGGTGGCATCTCGCTCGACGGCTTCGGGCTGCGCGCCGAGGCCGAATATATCGGCTCCGCGCGCGTCGACGGCGGCGCGGCGGGCGCGAGCGATCTCGCCTTCGGCGATGTGCTGCTACTCGACTTGCGCGCCTTCGTCGATTTCGACCGCCGCCCCCGGCTCATCGCCGCGCTCCCGCTGCTCCGCGGCGCGCGCCTTTCGCTCAGGATCGACAATCTGCTCGGCGATATCCGCCGCGTTACCGACGCCGCCGGAAACGTCCCGCTGAGCTTCCAGCCCGCGCTGCTCGACCCGCGCGGGCGCTTCGTCGAGCTGAGCCTGAGGAAGCGGTTCTAGGGGTGGGCCTGCAAATCCTTCCCGAAGATCACATATTCGCGGTTCACCCGCCCCTCGATCGCCTCGGCGATCGCGATCATCCCCACATTGTCGTCGAGGATCCAGCCGACCTCGGCGGTCTTGGCGCCATAGTCGCCGACGCCGCGCCGGCGGATGTTTTCGATCATCATGAAGGCGAGCTGGCTCGCGAGGCGGCTGTTCTGGTGCTTCGACACGACCCCCATCAGGGGCACGCGAAAGCCGCTCCAACGGTCGCGCCTGAGCCGCCACAGCAGCTTGGCCCAGCCCAGCGGGAAAAGCCGGCCGTTGAGATCGCGGATCGCCTCGTTGATGTCGGGAAAGCCGATCATGAAGGCGGCGGGCTCGCCCTCATATTCGGCGATCAGGAAGAGCCCGTCGCGGATGATCGGCTTGAGCTTCCTCGCGGCGTAGGCGATCTCGCTCGGGGTCAGCGGCACAAACCCCCAGTTGCCGCTCCACGCCTCGTTGAGGATCGAGAGCATGAGCGCGGCGTCGGCCTCGAAGCGGCTCATGTCCATCGTGCGGACATGGATGCGCGGGTTGCGCTCGCCCGAGGCGACGATGCGCCCGACCACCGGCGGGAAGCCGTCGGCGACGAGCACCTCGAAGCTCATCAGCCGCTTGACGGGCGCGTAACCCGCGGCCTCGATCCAGCCGCGATACGCCGGGTTGTGATGGCCCATCATGATCTTGGGGGGCTCCTCGAAGCCCTTGGTGAGCAGCCCGGGCTCGTCCCAGATCGAGAGGCTGATCGGGCCGAGCGCGCGCGTCATGCCCTGATCGCGCAGCCATTGCCCGGCGGCGGCGATCAGCGCGTGCGCGGCCTCCCCGTCGGCCGCCTCGAACAGCCCCCAGAAGCCCACGCCCGGTCCCATGCCCTGCTCGGCCGGCTGGGCGAGCGCGAGATGGTCGAGATGCGCCGTGATGCGTCCGACCGGCTCATCGCCGCGCCAGGCGAGAAAAAGCTCGACCGTCGCGTGCTCGAAAAAGGGGTTCTTGCCGGGCGTCAGCAGCTCGCGCACCTCGGCGCGGAGCGGCGGTACCCAGTTGGGGTCGCCGGCATTCAGGCGATAGGCGAGATCGATGAACGCCGCGCGCTCGCGCTTGCCCGCGACGGGGCGGACCGTGACGGGCAAGCGGCTAGCCTTGAGAGCGCTGGGCCGGATGGCTGGTGGCGACGCCGCCCGAAAGCTCGGAGACCCAAGGATAAAGCTCGGCCTGCTCGGGGGTGTAGCCGAGGTTGAACACGGTGGGGCTCTTCACGGCGCGGTCCTGGCGATCGTAGAAGGTGCCGAAAACCTTGTCCCAGAAATAGTTGGTGATGCCGTAATTGCCGCTCTCATCGTGGAAATGGTGCGCCATGTGGCGCGCCTTCATCTGCGCGAGCCATTTCTGCCGGGGCTTGTATTTGAGATGCTGGACGCAGTGGACGAACTCGTAGAGGCACGTCGTCAGCAACCCCGTGCCTACCGCGGCCATCGCGCCGCCGAAGCCGCCGATCGCCCAGCCGATCGGAAGCAGCGCGAGCGCGATCGTCGGCAGCGTCGTGTGGAGCGCGCCGAATAGCACCTCGAGATGGTTGGGGTCCTGATGATGGTCGTAGTGGATGCGCTTCCACGTCGAGGCGAGCGGCTTGACCTTGAACATCCAGCGGCCGTGCAGCACGAAGCGGTGGAGCAGATACCAGGCGAGCGGATAAACCGCCGCCGCGACGACGATCGCGACTACGGTCGGCTCGATCGGCGCCGGCCTCCACGCGAACAGCGCCGCCGCGAGCAGCGCGAGCGCCAGATAGGCGATGATCGCCGGATACTGGAAATAGGCGACGACGAGCTCGCGAAAGCTCATCCGGTCGAGATAATGCGACCGGCTCCAGATCCCCGGGCGCGCCGTTGCAGCCGCTTTCACTTTGTATTTCCTCAAACTTCCCAGCATTTCGCCATCCGCATATACGCGCGAACGGGCCTGTTTAGGGTGGCGGATATGAACGCGCAATGAGGCTAAACTACGACGAACTGTGTCGGTTGCATGGGAATCAGGCGAGGCGAAGCGCGCGCGCGGGTCGGCCGAGCGCGGCGCGATCGCCGTCATCGAGTCCTAGGCGCAGCGCCGCCCAGCACACGGGCAGGAACAGCAGCAGCAGCGCGACCGCGC
>JACMKH010000064.1 GCA_014380205.1 Sphingomonadaceae bacterium | reverse complement strand
GGACGTTGACGAGCGTGGCCGCCTCGGCCTCGGCCTCGGCGCGCGCGGCGTTTGCACGATAGGCGGCGGCGAGATCGGCCATGCTGCTCTCCTGAGGGGTCGGCCGCGCCACCGTTGAGGAGGCGCGGCCTTGTATGCGACGGCTAGTCGGCGGGCTGGAGGTTGACCGCGGCCTGCTTGCCGCGCTTGTCGTCCTCGAGCTCGTAGGAGACGCGCTGGTCCTGCCTGAGCGTGTCGAGCCCCGCGGCCTGGACCGCGCTGATGTGGACGAAGGCGTCGTTGCCGCCGCCGTCGGGCGAGATAAAGCCGTAGCCTTTGTCGGCGTTGAAGAATTTGACGGTGCCGATAGTCATTCGAGTAGTTCCTTCTTTGGAGGGCGAGCCGACTGCCGGACCGCCCGGCGCCTTGGCTGCAGATAGAAGGAAAAGGGAGCCGCAAAAGCGCCGAGAACCATCGATATGCGACTGTAGCGGGGCATATATGGCGCGGGGCGGCCGAAAACGCAAGGCGTAGCGGGGGAGCAGGCCGGCCGAAGGGGGGCGGCGGCGAGGCAATCAGGACGGGCTTTCCTTCGGGCGGCGAATTATCCTATGCGGGCGTGGCGATCTTGAAGGAGCTTCGACGTGACCACCGCCGGCCAATGCCATTGCGGTGCCATCCGCTACCAAGTCTCGGGCGAGCCTCTGCATCATGCGCTGTGCCATTGCACCGATTGCAGGCGGTCGAGCGGCGCGCCGGCGGTGGCCTGGGCGCTGTTCCCGCGCGAGGATGTCACCATCAGCGGCGAGACCAGAGACTATGCCTCGTCCGAGCACGCGCGGCGGCATTTCTGCCCCGATTGCGGAACCGGGCTGTTCTATACCAGCGAGGCGGTGTTTCCGGGCAAGATCGACATCCAGAGCGCGACGCTCGACGATCCCGACGCCTTCCCGCTTGGCGCTCAAATCCAGACCGCCGAGCGCATCGGCTGGATGGAGAAGGCGCACGAGCTGCCGCAGTTCGAGCGCTTTCCGAGCGAGGACGGCTAGCAGCTCGTCACGGGGGTGCTGAACAGCCGCCGCCCGGTCGGATCGAAATAGGCGTATTCGACCTCGGCGCCCATCGCGATCCATTCGCGCGTCACCTCGCGAGCGCAGAGCGCGCTCCGGTTGCTGCTCGCTGCGAGCTCGCGCAGGCTCGCCGCCTGCCGCGGAGTGAGCCGCCGCGAAAACTCGACACGATAAGTGATCCGGCTTCCCGCGCTCGAGGCCGAGGTCATCATCGTCATCTCGTCGAGGCGGATCGGCCCGCCCGCGTTGATCTGGCGGGCGCCATCGGCGAGCTGGTCCGCAAGCGTCGGGCGCGGAGCGACGCTGGCCTCGTCGAGACGCGAAGCGGACGGGGCGACGGTGTTGCCGACTTCTTCTTCGGCGTTCGGCGGTGGCGCATCCTCTTCGCCCTCGCGAGGCGCGGGAGCTTCGCGGCTCGGCTCGGCGATGTCCTCCTTGAACCACTCCCCGCCGAACAGGATGAGCGCGCCCGCGGCGAGGACGAGCAGCGCGCCCGCGATGATCAGCATGTTGCGCATCGCGGCGGTGATTAGTCCCGGCGGCGCGGCGTGTCGATGCGATTGGGGCCAAAGCGTGGCGGCGCGCGCGGAGGACGTCCCAAAATTAACCTCAATTAATTTTCTATACCGCCCGGCTCGCGCGGTCTGTAGGAGCAATGTGATGGAGGAAGCCAAGCGCCCGCTGGTGATCGAGATCGGCAAGCGGCTGCGACCGCTCGTCGATGGGGTGGTCGCGCGCAACTCGGACGTGCCCAACGATCCCGTGCTCGATCCCGCCGACTTTCCCTTCACCGCGACGCTCCGCGACAATTGGCGCGCGATACGCGACGAGGCCGAGGCGGTCGCCCGCGTCCCCGACGACGTGCCCGCGCTCGACGAGATTTCGCCCGATCACGCGGGGATCGCGCCCGCGGGGATGTGGCGCTCGTTCTTCCTGTGGGGCTATGGATACCCGGTGCCCGAGAATCTGGCGCGCTGCCCGCGCACCGCCGCGCTGGTCGAGGCCATCCCCGATCTCAACAGCGCCTTCTTCTCGATCCTCAAGCCGGGGACGCACATCCCCGACCATCGCGGGGTCACCAAGGGGCTGATCACCTGCCATCTCGGGCTGATAGTGCCCAAGACGGGCGATTGCCGGATGCGCGTCCACGATTCGATCGTGCGCTGGCGCGAGGGCGAGACGCTGATGTTCGACGACACCTATCGCCACGAGGTGTGGAACGACAGCGGCGAGACGCGCGTGATCCTGCTGATTCAGACCAAACGCCCCGCGCGCTTCCCGGGGAACCTCATCGCGGGCGCGTTCCTCTGGGGCGTCAAGCGCACCCCCTTCGTGAAGGAGGCGCGCGCGAACATAGCGAAGTGGGACGAGGGGCTGAAGGCGATCGAGGCGGAGCGGAACGCGGCCTGATCGTCATGCCGACGAAGGTCGGCATCCATGGGCGCAACGCCCGCGACTCCGCGCAAGCATCGCGCCAATGGATACTGAACTTCGTCAGGATGACGAGCGAGGCCTGGGCTTAGCCCGCCCGGCGCACCGCGTGCTTGTGCGCGCCGACGCCGCCGCGGCGGCGCGGC
>JACMKH010000483.1 GCA_014380205.1 Sphingomonadaceae bacterium | reverse complement strand
TCGCGGTCGCGTCGGCCGCCTTGGCCTCGATCCCCGCGTCGACCTCGCCGAGCCGCGCCTCGGTCGCGCGCGCGGCCGAGGATTTGGCGTCGAGGATCAGCGCATGGACCTCGTCGCGCGCGGCGTTGATCTTGCCCCGGTACTCCTCCTCGGTCGCGTCGGCCTCGGCGCGCGCGCGCTCGGCGGCCGCGAGATCGTCGGCGATGCGCTTGTCGCGCGCCTCGACGGTCTGCTGAATCTT
Organism: Sphingomonadaceae bacterium; assembly: GCA_014380205.1. Lineage (GTDB taxonomy): Bacteria > Pseudomonadota > Alphaproteobacteria > Sphingomonadales > Sphingomonadaceae > Parasphingopyxis. The sequence continues at coordinate 7,252 of JACMKH010000483.1, read as the reverse complement.
GGGCACCATCGCCTTGGCGATGCCGAAATAGATGATGCCGAGCGTGAGCAGCAGCCAGAAGAATTGCGAGAGCGCGACTTCGGCGAGCTGGTTGATCTGGGGCATTGCAGGGCTTTTCTGTTGGAAGCGCCGCTCCGACCCTCACCCCCACCCGGCCGCCCAACACCAGTATACTGAATGGGAGGCCGGGTGGGGGTGAGGGCCGGAGCGGCTCTCGCAATCAAACGGCGTAGAGAATGATCATCGCGACGGCGAATGCGATCAGACCGAGCAGCTCGGCGGCGGCGAAGCCGATGAACAGCCGGCCCTGCTGGCCGTCCGCGGCCGCCGGATTGCGCAGCGCGCCCTGGAGGAACGAGCCGAAGACGTTGCCCACGCCAGCGGCGGCGGCGCCCACGCCGATGGCGGCGAGACCGGCGCCGATGACCTTTGCAGCTTCGAGATCCATGATGTCAGCTCCTGTTGCGAGTTCGGTGGTTGGTGATCAGTGAAGGTTGACCGCATCGTTGATGTAGAGCGAGGTCAGCAAGGCGAACACATAGGCCTGGATAGCGCAGACCAGCAACTCGAGCGCGCTCACGCCCGCGATGAAGACGAAGCTCAGCGCGGCGATCGCGGGCCCCATCACGCCCTCGGCGTTGAGCCCCGAGACGATGAAGCTGCCGAACACCTTGATCAGAATATGGCCCGCGATCATCGCGACGAACAGTCGCAGCGCGAGGCTGAACGGGCGCACCATGAACGAGACGAACTCGATCGGCACGATCAAGAGCTTGAGCACAAAGGGCGTGCCCGCGGGAACGAACAGCGAGAAGAAATGGAGGCCATGGCGCCAGAATCCGACGATCAGCACGATCGAGAAGCTGATGATGGCGAGCACGCCGGTGATCGTGAACTGGCTGGTGACGGTGAACGGGTGGACGCCGGGAACGATGCCGAAGGGCATCATCCCCATAAGGTTGGCGAACAGCACGAACATGAAGACGGTGAACACCCAGGGGATGTAGCGGCGGCCCTCGGGCCCGACGTTGGTGTCGAGCATCGACGTGATGAAGCCGGTGATCCCCTCGACCGCGACCTGCCAGCGGCCGGGGACGAGCTCGCGCTTCATCCCGCCGATCATGAACAGCCAGATCGCACCGAGCACGATCATCATCCACAGCGCCGAATTGGTGAACGAGACGCCGCCCAGCGATTCCCAGCTCGCGCCGAACACCGGCTCGATCTGGAACTGGTGCATCGGATCGATCTTGCCCGCTTCGGCCACGTCGTTCAGTCCTGCATCGTCGGTGAGCGCCAAACGCCCGAAAAGCTATTTCGGGCGCCCGCTCGACATCCGGAACACGTTTCTGACGCCGACGGCGAAGCCGACGAACATCATCGCTAACATCACCCAAGGGAAGCTGCCGAACATCCAGTCGAGCGCATAGCCGACCACGGCGCCGCCGACAGGCGCCCCGATCAGCTCGGCTGCCCCGCGCGCCGCCTGGGAGCGAACCCTGGCGGCGTCGGCGCGGCCCCTACCCGATCGGAGCTCCTCCTGGCGCTGCGCCGCGTCGAGCCGCTCGTCGAGCGATTTGAGCCGCGCATCCTCCCTGAGGAAATCCTGCCCGGGTTCGTTCTCCGCCACGCGCGCTCCTTGATCTTGACGATGATCGGGACGCCCGTGAAGGCGAGCGACCCCGCCAAGGCAGCGCCCGTTTAGGGGCGGCGCGGGGGCAAGTCAACCGGATGTTGCGGCGCAGCATCGCTCTGGGCGGTCGTCATTGGCCGCTGGCATGGAGCGGACGATTCGCATAGGCGCTGGGCATGTCCAAGCCGCTTATCGCCTTCGGCCTCGCCGTGCTATTCGCGCTCGCGCCGGCCCCCGCCCTGCCGCAACCCGCCGTCCCTTCGCTGCTCGAGGTCGAGACCGTCGAGGAGGTTGGCGGCTTCGGCTACACCGTTCCGCCCGAGGCGGCGGCGATCGAGGAGCTCGCGGCGCGACTCGAGGGCGAGCGCGGCGCGGCGGCATTCGATTTCGAGCGCACGCGCACTCAGTTTGACCCGGAATATGCGGGCGCGGCGACCATCGATACGCTGACTTGGATCAAGACTTGGGTGCCGATGGGCCAGAGCGGCCGATTGATCAGCCTCGCTGCCAGCATTTATGTGTTCGAGGGCGGCGCGCACGGCAACACCGCCTATGACGCGTTGCTCTGGGATGCGGGCGCGAACGACGCGATCGACGTCACCGACCTGTTCACCGATCGCTACGCCGCGCTCGCGCACCTCGATCACGCCTTTTGCGCGCGGTTGCGCGCGATGCAGGCCGAGCGTTTCGGCGGCGAGCAGATCGGCGAGCCCTGGGAGCGGTGCCCGCTGCTCCACGAGCAGGCGATCGCTCCCGCCGCGGCGCCGGGCGGAAGCTTTACCGCCTTCAAGGTTGTCGTCCCGCCCTATGTCGCGGGGCCCTATTCGATGGGCTCGTTCGAGATCGACCTGCCCGTGGGCGCGGCGCTCATCGCGATGCTCAGGCCCGAATATCGCGAGGCGTTCGCAGTGAATCGCTGAGCGTTAGATGAAGTCGCCGGTGTCGATAGATCCGTTCCAGTTGAAGAGCCCGATAACATAATCCACCCCGGCCTGATATCCAGCAACGCCATCCGCGTCGACAATGAGGAAGGTCACGTGGGTATAATCGCCGACCGAGGCATCGAATAGCACCGCGCCGTTAGCTTGCAGGACATCGGCACCGATCTCCCGCTCGAGGTCCGCCTCGAACGTGGCGCCCCAAAGCGCGCCCTCCGTCACATTGTCCAGCGTCGATGGCGTCACGCCAAGATCGATCACGTCCTCGTCGAAGTTGGCGCCCTGGATCATGTCGAACGACGTCCCCATCGAGTGACTTGGCGACGTGATCGTGATGACGTCCGAGCCCGACATGGGCATGAGCAGGTCGCTCCCCTCTCCACCGATCAGCGTGTCGTCACCATCCCACCCCTTGAGCGTGTTGCTCGCGCCATTCCCCGTGATCACATTATCGAGCTCGTTGCCGCTGCCCTGGATGTTTTTGGCTCCGGTCAGCTCGAGATTCTCGAGATAGTCGCCGAGCGTATAGGTGAAGCCGACAGCGATCGTGTCGCTCCCCTCGTCGGCGAATTCGATCACCGTCGCGTCTTTGTTCTCAACATAATAGGTGTCGTTGCCCGTTCCGCCATGAAGCTCGTCCGCGCCCTTTTCACCGTAGAGCGAATCGTCGCCGCCCATCCCGAACAGCACATCGTCACCGGCGTCGCCGTTCAGGGTGTTGCCAAAACCGTTGCCGGTGATCCGGTTGGCGAGCTTGTTGCCGGTGCCGACAATCGCCAGGCCGCCGTCCTCAAGAGAAAGATCCTCAAAATTAGCTTTCAGAACGAAGCTGTAGGCCGAAAAGACAGTGTCGTGCCCCTCATCGGCTTCCTCGACGATCGTGTCCTGGTTGTCGTCTTGCTCGACGAGGAAATAGGCATCGTCGCCCTGCCCGCCGGCCAAGGTGTCACGATCGTCACCGCCGTACAGCTCGTCTTTGCCTGCCCCGCCGTGGAGCGTATCGCGACCGGAATCGCCTTCAAGCACGTCGTCCCCAGCACCGCCTTCGAGCGTGTCGCGACCGCCGCTGCCGTAAAGCTCGTCGGCGACTCCCGAGCCGGTCATCTGGTCGGCCTGGCTTCCTCCCTGGACGATCAATCGCTCAATCGCTTCCAAGCTGTCCGTCCCCCAAATATCCGCCAGAACACTACCCGAGCCGACGCCCGAGTAGCCGCTGGCGTCGAAAATCACGGCAAGCCCCAGAGTAAGATAATCGTAGGTGGTGATATCGACGCCGTTTCCGCCGATGAGGGTGTCGGCGCCCTTTTCGCCGAGCAAATAGTCGTCCCCCTCGCCGCCTTCGAGCTGATCGTCGCCCCGCAGGCCCGCAAGCGTGTCCTTCCCGCCATTGCCCGACAGGATGTCATCGCCTTGGCTTCCCGCCACCGCGTCGTCGAACGCCGAGCCGGTCACCTGCACCTGCTCAACATCGACCAATGTGTCTGTCCCGCCGCGTCCGTCGTCGAGTTGCACGGTCCCGCTCCCCGGGCCGACGACCGAAGCAACGAAGAACACGCCAGCGGTCAGCCCAATATCGTCGAAACGGTAGGACACGGTGTCGATGCCGGATCCGCCGTCAAGCCTGTCGTCGCCGAGATCGCCGCGCAACTGGTCATCGTGCTTTTCGCCGCTGAGCGAGTCGTCGCCCTCACCGCCGCGTAGCTGGTCGTTGCCATCGCCTCCGTCGATCGAGTCGGCGCCGTCGATGTAGGGGGCGGGCGTGTTGCTGTCGTTGGACATGGAGCCCTGAAGACGATCTATTCCGTCGCCGCCCGTTATCGTGTCGCTGCCGGCGCCACCCGCGATGAGATCATCGCCGTCCTCGCCATAGAGGGTATCATTACCGCCCGGTCCGCCGATGATGGTAGGATCGGCGAAATTGACGCCGAGGCCGGCGTCCCCGCGTATGACGTCGTGTCCGATTCCCCCCTTGATCTCATCGCCGTGCGCGCCGCCGAAAAGGAAATCATCGCCGCCCTCGCCCTTGATTACGTCAAAGTCATAGCCGCCGATGCAGACGTCGTTGCCCTCGCCTCCGAAGATCTCATCGGGACCTGCGTAGCCGATGGCGCCGCCCCAGACGCTGCTGATGCCGAAGGTCGCGCTCAGGATGCCGAAGACGGGATCGTGGTTGATGTTGACGAGCCCGTCATTGCTGTCCCCGCAGTCGAGCGTGTCGTTTCCGTCGCCGCCATCTAGATAATCGATCCCGATGTCGCCGAGCATGCGATCGTTGCCGATGTCACCATACAGATCGTCGTCGCCGGAGTGTCCGAAGACGCGATCGTTTCCAGCACCGCCGAGGGCGTAGTCATTTCCGCCGAAACAGCTCAGCAGATCGTTGCCGCCCAGGCCGCTGAGCGTGTCGGCGCCCCCTTCGCCATCCAGCGTGTCGGCGTTGTTCGTGCCCGTTTTCGTAACCATGCCGCCCTCCAGCTCGGGCCCCGCTGAACTGCGTCCACGCGAGGCCTCATCATGGAAGGCGTGGCGACCCGAGCAATCGGATCAGGAGAATGCAATTTTTTTTGCTGGGACGGGGCACCCTATTGGGGTGTCCCCGAAGCGTGCACGTCAGCAATAATCGGGCGTCGGGATTGGCGCGCTGCCGCGCGTGCGCCACTGGCCGTCGCGGAGCTGGTAGGCCTGGCCCGCATCGACGCTCGCCAGGCGCGAGCAGCCGGTTTCGGTGCCGACCTGCTGGCGGGTGACGCCGCGCTGGGTGGCGAGGTCCGAATAGGCCGAGCGGCGGCCGAGGTTGATCGCGTCGACCTCGGCGCGGAGCGCGGGCGAGGGGGTTTGCGCGAACCCGAGATAGCCCTCGGCGGTCTCGCCGACGACGCCGGCGTCGATCGCCTGGCGGACCGCGCCGCGTTGGGCGATCGCCATGGTTGCCATGCCGGTGAGCGCGGCGGTGGCGAGGGCGGCGGCGATAAGCTTGGCGAACTGGTTCATTCTGGAAACAACTCCGGATTCTCCTCGATCAACTCCTGAACATCCTGCTGGAGGTTCACGTCGATCGTCTGCTCGACATTGATGTTGAGCTCGATCACGATGGGCTCGTCGGGCGCGGAAACCTGGACGCACCCCGCGAGCGCGGCGAGCGCCGCGAGAAGGGCAGTTGCGCGGGTCATCCGCCGAGGGGTCGCATCGCTCCTGCTCTTCGTCAATGTCGGACTCCTCATGGCATAGGCTCGCTTTCGAGCGCCTGAACATCGCGTTCGGCTGGGGTTAGGCTTTGGGCGCGGTGGCGCGCGATCGCCTCGGAGACGAGGAAGGTCGGATCGTCGAGCAGCCGCACCGAATAGAGCAGCCCCTGGAAGGGCGCGCGCATCGTGATGTCGAAGCGCACGGGGAGCCGCGAGAGCGGCCCGGTCAGCCCCGCGACGAGGAAGCTCTGCCCCTCGCGCGCGATATTGGGCGTGACGCCGGTGAAATCGACGTTGGTGACCATCTCGCCGTCGATCGCGCCGTCGAAGCGGATGGTGAGGGTGCTGTAGCGGATCAGCTCGAGCGCGTTGAACGCGAGCGTGCCGAACACCCCGAGGTTCACGTCGCTGATCTCGCCAGTGTAGGATAGCGAGCCCCCCTCGGGGCGCGAGACCAGATAGCCGCCCTCGATCCGCGCGCCGCCCTGGTCGACGACGACCGGGAGCACGCCGTCGAGGATGCCCGTCGCGGCGAGATTCTCGAACTGGCGCGCCTCGAGGAAGGCGAAGGCGTCGAGCCCCTCGACGCGGAAGGTCAGCCGCTGGACCTTGCCGGGGCCGAACTCGAGCACGGTGGGCTCGAGGATCAGCGCGCCCCCCGCGAACGGCCATCGACCCGCCTCGACGCGCACCGCGCTGCTCGACAGGATCTGGTAGGTCAGCGCGCCATCCTCGACGAGCACGCCGGGGTTGGCGCGCTGGACGGTCGCGGTCTGGCCGGGCGCGCTGCGCAGCGCGAGCAGGTCGGTGAAGACGATCTCGGTGTCTAGCCCCTCGACCGGGCCGAAGGGCGCGGCCATGTTGGCGTCGGCGATGCGGTATACGCCGTCGCTGGTCACGCCCGCCGGGCCCCAGCGGATATGGCCCGTGCCGCTGAGCAGCCCGTTGACTTCGGCGATCACGCCCGTGGTGACATAGGTCAGCGCGTCGGGCTGGAGCCGCTCGCCGAACAGCAGGCGAGGCGTGTCGAGCGTGGCCTCGCCCGCGCCCGCGTTGAAATCATGGGTGAGATCGACATCGACGATCGCCGTCTCGGTCCCAGGCTCGGCGAGCGTCGCGGTCGCGGTGATCAGATTGCCCGCGAAGCGCAGGCGCAGATCCTCGGAGACGAGCGACTCGAACAGTGGGCGGTCGGCGAGGTGGGTGAGGCGGCCGCCGCCTTCGGCCGCGAAGCTTCCGCCGAGCAGCGACCAGCGTCCCGCGCCTTCGGACATACGCAAGGGCACGGCGGCGATCTGGCCGTCGGCTCCCGCATAGCGCCCCGCGATGCCGCCGCGCGCGAAATCGCCAGTGAGCGTCGCGAGATCGAGCCGCGTCGAAGGGCCTAGGCGTAGCGCGACATGATCGGCGGCGAAGCCGGGGCGCGCGAAGGGGATGCGGAGCCGGTCGGCGGTGGCGAGCAGGGGCGAGCCACCAATGGTCGCGCGCAGGCGCGG